>JAFDIX010000951.1 GCA_019307805.1 Deltaproteobacteria bacterium
CATTAGAGATACCGGGTTGGGCATTTCCCCGGATGATCTTTCCCACATATTTGAGCGTTTCTACCGGGGCGACCCCAGCAGGAGCCAATCAGGGGCAGGGCTTGGACTCAGCCTGGCCCAGGCCATTGCCAGAGCCCATGGGGGCCATATCGAGGTGAGCAGCAAGCCCGGCCAGGGCAGTACATTTCAAATCACCCTTCCCAACATTACCAGTTTGTAATGTTCCCGTCATATTCCGGCAAACTCCCTGATGTATATTTGGGTCATGAAAAATGATCGCCAAATACTCAACACAGGGAGGAAAAACCATGAGAAAGAATAAACCCGTTGTAAAATCCATTCTTGTAATGGCATTGGCCCTGGCCTTTATCGGGTCCGGATTTCAACCGGCCCTGGCAGCCAAGGACATGAACCCCCAGATGATTCCGGCAAATTTCAGCGATCTTGCGGAGAAGGCCCGGCCCGGTGTGGTCAACATTCGGACGGTGAAAAGCATGAAGGGCGGAGGTCCGGTTTTTCGCCACTTTTTTGGAAACCCCTATAGTGATCAGAAACCCTTTCGGGGCTTCCCGGGTCCATCTCCAAGGGGGCACGCACCGCGTGATTTCAGGCAGCAGAGCCTCGGATCCGGGTTCATCATGGACCGTGAAGGCCACATCGTGACCAATAACCATGTTATCGCGGATGCCGATAAGATTGTGGTCAAACTTTCCAATGGCAAGGAGTTTGATGCGAAGGTGGTGGGGCGGGACCCCAAGACGGATCTTGCGCTCATTAAAATTCCGGCATCAAAGGACTTCACCCCTTTGAAGATAGGAAATTCTAAAAAGCTTCGGGTCGGTACGTGGGTGATTGCCATCGGCAGCCCCTTTGGATTGGAGCAGACGGTCACCGCCGGTATCGTCAGCGCCAAGGGGCGGACCATCGGTGCCGGACCCTATGATGATTTCATCCAAACGGATGCCTCCATTAATCCGGGGAACAGCGGAGGTCCCCTCCTGGATTTAAATGGGAACGTGGTTGGCATCAACACGGCCATTATGTCGGGCGGCGGTGGAAATGACGGTGTGGGATTCGCCATTCCCGTCAATATGGCGGAAGAAGTCATTGCCCAGCTGATGGAAAAGGGCAAGGTGACCCGTGCCTGGCTCGGAGTGGGCATTCAGGACCTCAACCCGGAACTGGCCAAATATTATAAGATGAAGGATCGGCGAGGCGTCCTTGTTAGCCAGGTATATGAGGGAGACCCCGCTGATAAGGGAGGAATCAAGCCGGGAGACATCATCCTTTCTGTGGACGGGAAGAATGTCTCATCCTCTCGAGAACTCTCCATGACCATAGCCAATGCCAAGGTCGGGGAAAAGGCCAGGATAAAAATTCTCAGAAACGGCAAAAAGGACACCGTCTCTGTGGAGCTGGCCAAGCGGTCCGATTCGGACGTGCCTGAAAGACTGGGCTCAAAAAAGAATGATGATCTCGGTCTGGAATTGGCGGAGCTGGATCATGAAACCGCCAAGCAACTGGGCCTTCCGGAAAAGGAAGAGGGCGTCATTGTGACCAATGTGGATTCCGAGGGTAAAGGGGCTTCGGCGGGAATTCAGCGGGGGGACCTGATCAAGGAGGTCAACCGCACCCCGGTAAAGGACCTGAAGGGATTCAAGCAACAGATCAGCAAAGCAGGATCCGGTGAAAAGGTTCAAGTGCTGGTCAAAAGACCCAATGCCGGTTTTCTCGTAATAGAGATTCCAGCATAATACAAACCCGGTCCTCTCCCTCCGGGGAGAGGACTTAAGACATTTCCAACAAAACCACGGGTGTCAGAACTCCGCTGTCACCCGGATACCATAGATGAATCCTTTGGGATCTTCCCCCGTCTTGTAAGTGATGTATTGAATATCCAGGGTGACGGCAAACACCTCCCTCAAAACGAAACGGATATAGCCTTCCAAAACCTGGGTGCTGTCGAGATCTCTATTGCCGCCGCCAAAGTATGCGAAGCCGATGCCCGCATTATCATGCTTCCGCCCCCACAACTCCCCCCTGATGTCAATTCCCCCGGAATATATATATCTCGAATTTACCGCAGGCTTGTCATCCTGCCATGCCATTCGGATCCAGGCACCCAGGGTCTCGCCCAACTCCTGGTCAAAAGAAAGGACGGCTCCCATCCGAGACTCCTTTTGCGTTCCCTCGGTATTAAAGAAGTCATTGCTCGTAAACCTGCCAAGCACGCGGTAGGTTCCTTTACCAGGGGTCCAGTCAACCGAGTGCTGCAGCTCAAGGCCGTAAAATGTATAGGCAATACCCTGGTTATTTTCCCCCACAGACATGACAAGCCCTTGAAGGGCGGTATTGCCAAATTCAAATTCAAGGGCACCGCCGTAATCATAGGAAGGGAGCAAAAAATCCGGGCCGTTTACCAGCCCCGCGTTCATGAACTGGGTGTGTTCATCATTGGCATAACGGTTATCGTCCAGGTAATCCGTAGCATCTATGATACCGCCGGTAATCCCAAGATTGTAATTGTCCTTCAGCCTAAAGGTGTGCTTGTACCACGCAGTAAGAAGATGATCCCTGCTCCTGCCGTTAATGTTTTTGACCTCATCTTCCAGGGCAGCACCCCAGGGATCCAGGAAAAAAGGGGAATTATC
>JAFDIX010000952.1 GCA_019307805.1 Deltaproteobacteria bacterium
TCCTCTTCTCAATAGAGCACGAGTATGAAAACAAAACAATCTGCCTTCATCTCTTCAGGTGTCTGCAACTTCAGGGTCAGCCACAGGCCCTGGAAGGCCAGGAAACCAGATGGGCAACTCCCCGTGACCTCGACAACTACACCTTCCCTCCACCCGACCTTAAAATCATCAATTTCTTAAAAACACAGTAAATATCCAGGTCCAGAGGGCCCGGCTTTGGTTTACCCCTGAAAGGGGAGGCGCTATCACCTCGTGATTATTGCCACTATGCTGTCAGCGTTCAGCACTCAGCGCTCAGCTTTTAAGTGTTTTATTCCCAATCTTGGTGCAAACATTCAGCGTTTTGCATTGCACCACCATCCGCATTTTATTGTTTTTTAGCTGAATGCTGATGGCTGATCACTGATTGCTCGGATATGCATCATTGCTCAAGCCGATCGATACTGGATGCTAGTACCTCGTATAGTAAATTTCTGGATATAAGCGCGTAAGCCTTTGAATGAAAACCGGATTGATTCTCGCAAAGGCATACGGTGCAAGGCTCACGGCTCACGGGTAAGGAAAGTCGAACTATCTTTTTCACCTTGAGCCCTTTGCCTTGAGCCGTTCGCCATGTCGAAAGCGTACTGATTTGGTATAGACTATTGGATGTATTGGTCTATTAAATGACGATGATGACCACAATCCAGCATCCAGAGACCAGTATCCAGTATCTCGGGGGAAATCCACCGCTTGGGGAAAACCCTATCTCCCTAGTGAATTGCAGTACCTGTGTTATTGTCCAAGGAGGGATTTGGCGATAATG
This sequence comes from Deltaproteobacteria bacterium, assembly GCA_019307805.1. GTDB lineage: Bacteria > Desulfobacterota > DSM-4660 > Desulfatiglandales > HGW-15 > JAFDIX01. The sequence goes on from JAFDIX010000952.1 coordinate 806, forward strand.
GCCTTCTCGATCTCCTTGGCCCCTTCATAGATCTCCACGATCTTCGCATCACGATAGAGCCGCTGCACCTTGTATTCATCCAGATATCCGTATCCCCCGTGTATCTGCAGTGCTTCATCCGCGCATTTAGCATACCATTTGGCCATGGAGATCAAACTGTGATCGATCGTTCCCTGGTCAACCAGCCATGCTGCCTCATAGTAAAGGTTCCTGGCCGCCCTGACCCGGGTCGCCATCTCTGCCAATTTGAACTGAATGGTCTGGAAGGATGCCAGTGGAACCCCGAATTGATGCCTCTCTTTGGCGTATTTCACCCCTTCTTCCAGGGCCGCCCTGGCAACACCCACACCCTGGGCACATACATGGAGGCGGGTTCTGTTGAAAAAGGCCATGAGTTCCTTGAACCCTTCCCCCTCTTCTCCTATGAGGTTTGCAAGGGGAACCCGCAGATCAGAGAAGGAGAGTTCCGCTGTATCAGAGGCACGAATGCCCAGCTTTCCCCGCAATTTATTGGATTCATAGCCCGCTGAATCCGTAGGCACCAGGATAAAGCTGTGTCTGTCGTGCCGTGAGGGCTGTTCAGGATTTGTCAAGGCAAATAGGACCACGTACTTGGCCAGGTTGCCATTGGTGGTTGCGATCATGGCCTTTCCTTCTACAATTTGGGGAAGCACGAGCTGTTTCTGTTCTTCTGTACCGTAGAGAAGGAGAATTTCCGAACCAAAGCTGGCAGAAGTAAGGCTTTGGCCGATGCCTGGGTCAACGGTCCAGAATTCCTCTGAGATAAGGCTGTGTTCAAAATACCCGTACCCGGCGCCACCATATTCCTCATCAATAAAGACGCCTATAAAGCCCAGGTCGCAGGCCTTTCGCCAGATGTCCAGATCAAAAGTCTCTTCCCGGTCAAACTCCTGGGCCCTGTCCGGAAACTCTCCCAGTGCAAACTCCCGGGCCGCCCGCCTGATATCTTTCTGTTCCTTATTCAGCCTGAAATCCATGATGATATTCTCCTGTTCACTCCAAAATATTTTCTTTCAACATGCCGATAATGAATGATCATTCAATTGTGCAAGCGACACTAACAAACCTCTTCTCTCTAGTCAAACCGTCCTGAAAAAACGTAGGTCGAATAGGTTTTTCTATTCAACACTCAACTATATTCTTGCATTATGAATCAAACTATGCAATAATTAGAAATATTTGTCTCTTTGTGAGTGATGTCCCTTTAATCTTTCTTAAGGGAGATAAGGGATAAATTTGTTTGCCGGCGCAAGGGCTGAGAAGTGGTGGAGAAAGGGGTCGATATCGGGCATGGAATCTGTGTCTAAATGGGGGATGGGCCGACCTATTGCCCGGATGCGCAGTCAGTTTTTTACCCCCCTGCTGGCCCCCATGATGGAAAACCGAAAAACCGCATCCCTACTCATCGGATCGTCAGTTCTGATTGTTTGCGCAACCCTGTTGGGTTTCCACATATGGATCTGCCCGATCCAAGCCGCAGTCGGAATTTCCTGTCCCGGGTGCGGCCTCAGCAGGGCCATGGCCCTGTTGATTCAAGGCGACTGGCAAGCATCGGTTATAATGCATGCCTTTGCGCCTGTTTTTCTATTGGGTTTTGTTTTTCTGGGTGCCTCGGCTGTCATGCCCAGGGGATTTCATCGACAATTTGTGAAAATCACCGCCAAATGGGAGAGACGCCTGGGAATCGTTCCCTTTATGTTGGTGGGTCTCTTGACATACTGGATCCTACGGCTTTTGATTGGTTAGGTTGTCCTGTCATGCGCCGGAAAGGCTGTTTCCGGATGAACACTGGATAATCAAAGGGGGTCAACATGATATTAATGAAAGTAATTCAAGCTTTAATAGGGCTTGCGAATCTCGCTAGTTTTGTTTTCTTTGTCATCATCCTCATCAAGCTCTTCAAAGCAGAAGGCGCGCTCAAGGGTATACTTGGGATTATTTGCAGTATTTATACATTCATTTGGGGCTGGATGAATCACAAACGTCTCAAGCTCACCAAGTGGATGTGGGCATGGACCGGCGCCATAATCCTTGCACTTGTGCTGGTCGGGGTTTCCTTCGTGGTGGTTGGATCAATGGGACTCTCAATGATTGATGAATACGCCAAGACAGGAAAAACGCCGTCAATCGGGGGTTTCAAGCCGCCGGCCCAGAGACCCGCGAGAAAACGGGTCGCAAAAAAACGAATCAAACCAAAGGCAGCCACTGAGACTCCTTCTGCCGAGAAACCCGGAGCGACCATTGATTTTGCCCTTGAAATGAGGAAGGTAAACAACCTGATCAAGTTGAGTGAGAAAAATGCGGATGCCTTTTTCAACC
>JAFDIX010000225.1 GCA_019307805.1 Deltaproteobacteria bacterium
TGTGCGTTCCTTGAGGTCTTCCTCGGTTACGTCCCCGATGTACACAAAGCCGCTCTCGTCCAGCCCCCCTACCCCGATATAAACACCAGGGCCTATCAAAGGCTCCGTATCGCTCAAATTCGCCAGCCAGTGTTCGGTTCCCGCGGGGATATAATGGAAATGGCCTTCCCTGACCTCCACCCGATCCGGGCCTACCCCTGCAAGTCCATGCCCTTTCAGGATAAAACAGATCTCGTCGGCATTGTCATGGCGGTGTTTCTTGTGGATCTTTCCCGGCTTGAAATGACCGTACATCCAAGTGCTTGAGGCGCCATGTTCCCGGTTGATAGGCTGGTAAAATTCCTGGGTCCAGCCGTCCTCCTCAGAGACATTCTCCCGTCTCATGTCATCAATGTGAACGAGGGGGTATTTGAGCTGGTCCGGACCGGTGGCACGCGGCATGGCAAGGTCCTCTTCTGTGATTTCACCCATGTAGACATAGCCTGTCTCTTCGACACTCCCTGCCCGATCGTAGAGGCCGACCACTTCGATGGGCTCCGTGTCACTCAGGTTGTAGAGCCAGTGCTCGGTCCCCTTTGGTATGAAGTGGTGATGCCCACCCCTCACTTCCACCCGATCGGGCCCTGCACCTGCGAGCCCGTGCCCGCTGATCACATAGTAGATCTCATCGCAGTTTTCGTGCCGGTGCTTGTGGTGAATGGCTCCCGGCATGAAACGTGCTCGGAACATGGTGCTCGAGCAGCCCTGTTTCTTGCTGATGGGCAGCCGAAAATCCGTGATATTCCAGCCCTGGTCTGTTTTCATCTTTTCCGGTTCTACATCATCAATGTGAATCAAAGGGTACTGTAAGGGCATGGCACATCCTCCTGAATAATTTTTTTGAACTGGTTCTTCGCCTGCACCCCATTACTTGCAGGGAGTCGCCTAAATAATGCAGGCTAATATAGAATCCCTTCCTTTCCCTGTCAATGTGTGTGATGAAGAGAAACGGGTTACCACACGTTGATCTTTCATTTCATATCCGCTAACCTGCTCAAGCATGCAAAGGGATGCGTCATATCAAGGACAGACCTCACTCATAAGCAAGCAGGGCAATGAGAACCTATAAAAAATCCATCCTACTCTCCATCTTCATTTACTTTGTGGATGCCCTCTTCTATGGGCAAGGGGGCATTGCACTCATTACAGCCGTCATCATCGTCTTTTTTCTGTTTCCAAAAATACTGATTGCCCTATTCAGAAAAGAGAAAAAACGTGCTCGAGAAGGAATGATCCGTGCAGGAATATACGCATTCATGGTTGTCATGGTCTTCCTCACCAATTTCTGTAATAGCAGCCTTGCCGCCCGGCGGGCAGAAAATCTGATCCAGGCAGCCAGCCTCTATAAATCAAAGAACAACCAGTACCCCAAAAATCTGGAGGCCCTGGTTCCTGATTTCATTACAGAGATCCCTGCGGCAAAATTTACCTTGAGCTATAACCGTTTCCTTTACCATTACAGAGAGGGCAACCCCGTGCTTTTTTACTATGTGGTTCCCCCTTTTGGTCGTCGGGTGTATAATTTCCAAAACAGCCAGTGGGGCACTATGGATTGAGATGCCGCTGCAATAGAGCTGCCCGCTGAATGCTGACAGCTTGATTATTAGCCGCAGACCCGTCTCCGCGCAAGGCTCCGACGTGGCAAGCCCACTCCAGGAGCCTTCCCATTTCAAATGGGGCTCACGGCGATGGAAAAATATTTAAACTCTTCGTACCCAGCGTCTTGAGCGCAGCCCTGCATGAGCGGGGCAAGCGGGTGGTGATGATGAGTATACAACTCTAAAAAGGACAAGCATCCCATGAACTGCACACCAATGACAAACGAATCCCTTTACCGGTACGCATCACAGGTTTTACCGGGAGGTGTATCAGCGGCTGCCCGGGCCGGCAAAGCGGTCGGCGGGCCATTCTATATGGCCCGGGGCGAGGGCTCAAGATTGCATGATATCGAAGGCCATGAATACATAGACCTGCATACTTCCCATGGGGCGGCCCTATTGGGCCATGGACACCCTCAAATCAAGGAGGCCATTGCCAAATCCCTGGAGATGGGCATGCTCTGTGCCTATGAGACCGAGGCCCATGGCGCTGTCGCAAAAAGACTGGTCGATTTGCTGCCCGGGGCCGACATGATTCGATTCACTGCCACAGGTACGGAGACCACCTACTATGCCGTCAAACTGGCCCGGGAGTTCACCGGCAGACACAAGGTCCTTAAGTTTGAGGGCCATTTTCATGGATTCAATGACTATCTGCAGTTCAACTTCTGGCCCACAGCGGAAAACAGGTATCCCAAAGTCTCTCAAGAAACGCCCGGTGCCCCGCCGGGCACAGAGAAACACGTCATTGTCCTCCCCTTCAACGATTTGGACCTTTTGGAAGATACCCTCAGACAGCAGGGAGATGAGATAGCGGCCGTCATTCTTGAGCCCATAAACTATAATTCGGGCGGCATACGGCCGTTGCCCGGGTTCCTGGAGGCCCTGCGCCGGCTGACCTCTGAAAAGAATATCATACTGATCTTTGATGAAATTCTTTCCGGTTTTCGTACCGGCCCCGGCTGCCTTCAAGAATACCTCGGGGTAACACCCGACCTTTTCTGTATAGGCAAGGCACTCGGCGGTGGTATGCCTATCAGCGCATTTGGGGGTAAAAAGGAAATCATGGAACATGTTGCCCCCCTGGGCAAAGTCATGCACAGCGGCACCTACAATGCTCCCCTTCCCTGCATTTTGGCGGTGAACACCTTCCTGGAAGTCATCACCGAACCGGCTTTCTACGACAATCTTTTGAAACACTGTGACCTGTTATACGGAGGTATGGGAGAAATCATTCAGCGGCTGGGTATCAAATGCTGGATTCAGGCCACAGGGGCACGGTTTAATATGCTTTTCGGTTTGGAAAAGGAACCCATAAACTACGCCGAGTCTTCCCGGCGGGATGTAGCGACGACAGTCCGTTTTTTTGATTCTGCCAGAAAACACGGCATTTTCTTTTTTGACGGATGGCATCACGGCATCTCTGCGGCCCACACACAGGATGATATCCAAAAGGCGCTCGAAGGCATAGAAGCAGCCATGGGGGAAATTGCATAGTCTCTCGCAGAGCTCACTGAGGGCACAGAGATTTTTTATCAAGGAACTAAGCTGAAAGCAGGACATGTATTACTGCCTTTTGAACCCAAAATAGAAGAGGAAATAATGACAACACACATGCTTACAGCCAACTGCAAAACAGTCCATTTTGGCGGGTTCTCTTCCCAACTGGAGCCTGCCCTCACGGTAAATTCCGGCGACCGCATCGAGGTGGAGACCTACACGGCCTTCTGCCTCAAAAAAGAGTTTCCCCAGGATCTGGTTACCCCCGATCTTCAGGAGATTATCCAAAACCTGCCTGAGGAGAGAAAGCTGGGGCCGGGCAACCACTTGCTCACAGGCCCCATCTACGTTCAAGGGGCGGAACCGGGCGATGTCCTGGAGGTAAGATTGGAAGAGGTTGCCCTTATGCAGCCCGTGGGCTTTAATATCATCCGCCCCGGTTGGGGGGCCCTTCCTGACCGTTTTCCTCAACCGGCCCTGCGAGCCATACCCCTGGACCTTGAGCAAAGCACCGCAGAATTTCCTCCTGGAAAAGGCATCCAGATCCCGCTTCGGCCTTTTTTCGGTGTATTGGGCGTTGCCCTGCCCGAAGAAAAGGTCAGTTCCATTCCCCCGGGCAAGTATGGAGGTAACATGGACAACCGCCACCTTCTGGCCGGGTCCCGGGTCTTTCTGCCCATCTTTGTGCCGGGCGCCATGTTTTCCCTCGGGGACGGGCATGCGGTGCAAGGGGATGGAGAAGTGGACGTGACCGCCATTGAAACCTCCATGAAGGGAAATATCAGCCTTGTCTTGCGAAAAGACATGCAACTGACGTCTCCCATGGCGGAGACCCCTGAACACATCATCGCCATGGGATTCGGAAACACCCTGGATAGTGCATTTGAACAGGCCCTGCTGCAGGCCATCACCATCCTGGAGAATTTTGCGGGTCTGACCACTGAAGAGGCCTATGTCCTCTGCAGTCTCTGCGTACACTTTCACATCACTCAGGTGGTCAACACTCCCCAAAAGGGGGTTCACGGCCTGTTGCCAAAGTCCATCTTCCCGGAAGAGATGACCCTCTCATGGAGCCCCACAGCAAAACCGTGGTCCCATTAAATTACCCCTCTTCGCCTTCGGCTACGACGTGGTTATCCGCCTTATCCTAGGGCGAAATCGCGCCGAAGCATAACGATCTTTTAAGCATTCACACGGGCACGCCAGTGGTCTTCTGCGAAGGCGGATAAATACAAGCAGGCATGGAGCAGTATTATGAATCTCAAGCAACGCATGCGTGAAAGGGCCCTGGAACTGGGCTTTGATGACATCGGTTTCACCACCACAGAGCCCCTTGATCTCTATTTAAAGGAAATTGACTCCAGGGGGGATATGTACGATTGGGTGATGACAGACAAGTTCAACCTCAGGGAATCGGCATCGCCCCGGGAAAAACATCCCTGGGCAAGATCCCTTCTCGTTCTGATCAGGAATTACCACAACCGTAGTTTCCCGCCCCAGATGATCGGAAAAATAGGGCGCAGGTATCTGATAGATGAACGGGTGGAAAAGGGGGTTGAGCACCGGCGTCTGGTCGATTTTTTTCATTTTCTCAAGGATGAAGGCGTCCGTCACTTTTTTGACGCTGCAACCCCGGCGCGCATGTCCGCAGCAAGGGCCGGCCTGGTAACCTACGGCAAGAATTGTTTTGCCTTTGCCGGGAGGAGCATGCTGGGGGCCTCGTGGGTCCTGATTCTCCCACTGCTCATTGATGCAGAGGTTGCCCCGGATGCCCCTTCCATAGAAGTGGGATGCCCTTCATGGTGCAGAGACGTGTGCATTGCCGCATGCCCCACCCGTGCCATTTATGCACAGAAGAAAATGAGACCCCAGAAATGCATTGCCTTTCAATCCTATTACAGTAAAGGGATTACCCCAATGGAACTGAGGGAACCCATGGGGACCTGGGTGTACGGCTGTGACAGGTGCCAGGAGGTCTGCCCCAGGAATCAGCCATGGATGAATCAGGACCTGCCCACAAACGGCCCTCTCATGGAACGGGCCGGGGATTTTTCACTGGACACCCTGCTCACCATGTCTGAAAAGCATTATGTGGAGAAAGTGTGGCCCCTCGCTTTTTATATTGCCAAAGAAAATGTCGCCAAATGGCAGATGAACGCTGCCCGGGCCCTGGGGAACCTGGGGGACCGGCAATTTGTACCCCTCCTTGCCCAGTATCTTGCAGAAAACGAAAGCGAGAAGGTCAGGGGAATGTGTGCATGGGCCCTGGGAAGGTTGGGCGGACCCGCCGCAGGAAAGGCCCTGGCGTCCCGACGGCAAACAGCAGAAGGATTGGTGAAGCAGGAGATCGAATCCGCACTCGAGAATCTTGCTTCCTGAACTGTCTTCACATCTAGAAGGGAAAGGTCGGAACGCTTATGTCCTGGGAAAAAACAAGTTGCAGTATTTGTTTCACCAGTTGCGGGTTGGAAGTCCTGGTTGAAGACAACCGGATCGTGAAAGTGCGACCGGATAAAGACAACCCGAGAAGTGAAGGGTACGTCTGCCGAAAGGGTCT
>JAFDIX010000953.1 GCA_019307805.1 Deltaproteobacteria bacterium
CCACGGGGGGGAGGCCTTTCAGGCAACGACCGTGATTGATGAGAAGGTCATTGAGGCCATCAGGGAGAATATCCCCCTGGCGCCCCTGCACAACCCTGCCAACTTGACGGGTATTGAAGTGGCAATGGGCATATTTCCTGATGCCCCCCAGGTGGCGGTCTTTGATACGGCCTTTCATCAGACCATTCCCATGCAGGCCTATCTCTATGCCATCCCCTACAGGCTTTATGAAAAGGAGAGGGTGCGGCGATACGGTTTTCACGGGACCTCCCACGCCTATGTCGCTGAAAAAGCCGCAGAACATATGGGTTGCGCTCTGGAGGACCTCGATCTGATCACGATCCACCTCGGGAATGGGGCCAGCATGGCGGCGATCAAGAAGGGCAGGTCCATGGACACCAGCATGGGCATGACTCCCCTGGCCGGTCTGGTCATGGGAACCCGGTGTGGGGATGTTGATCCTGCGCTCCCTTTTTTTCTGGCCGGCCACCTGGGCATGTCCCTCAAGGAGATTGACGCCCTGCTGAATAAGGAGAGCGGGCTCAAGGGAATCTGCGGGAGCAATGACATGCGTGAGGTCATTGCCAAGAAAGAGGCCGGGGACAAGAGGGCGGAAATGGCACTGGAGATCTACGCCTACCGGATCAAGAAATATATCGGGGCCTATTATGCCGCATTGGGAAACCTGGACGGCATCGTTTTTACGGCTGGGGTCGGAGAGAATGCCCCTTATATTCGTGAACTTTGCTGTAGTGGCCTTGAAAAAATGGGGATATGCATAGACAGGGAAAGGAATGCTCAAGGTGGAAACAACATAGGGGAGATCAGTACCCGGGAGAGCAGCGTCAAGATCCTGGTAATCCCTACCAATGAAGAACTGAGGATAGCCCAGGAGACTGAAAGGGTGATTTGCGGGCAAAGGGGGAAGCAATGGGTAAAGAAGAACGCAGATAACCCAAACATAGGATTCGATCATTATGGGGAAAAAGAAAAGTAAAGGTCCGAAAAGGCCGCAAGAGGTGTCGAGCCGCAAGTCTCGAAAGTCTCCCATTATTTTAGTTGTTGTCGCAGTTGCGGTTCTTGTCATTGTCGGCAGCCTTCTCCTCTATCATAAAAAGGCAGATCAAACGGATCAGAAAAAGGGCGTTTCCAGTGCCGATGTCAGTGCACCAAAGGCCAACATCCCGACATCCTCGGATCGTTTTCAAAAACTCAAGGGGCGATGGCGTCGGCCGGATGGGGGTTATATTATTGATATCCGCAGCGTTGATGCCCAGGGGAATTTGCAGGCGGCCTATTTCAACCCCCGCCCCATCCATGTATCCCAGGCACGGGCGGCCCACAGGGAAGGCAAAACCCATGTTTTTATTGAACTGACAGACACGGGATATCCCGGGGCGACCTATTCCCTGACTTTTGACCCACAGCGGGATATGCTGGCCGGCCTCTATTTTCAGCCGTCTGCGGGGCGAAACTTTGATGTCTTGTTTGCCCGGGTACCATCGCAGTAACCATCTTGGGGAGGGTTTTGCCATAGGAAGAGGGAGGGATAAAAGTGCAAAGGGAGCCAAGCACACTGGAGCTTGCCGAAGAACGGACCAATTGGGCCCTTGAGCGGACCCGTCTGGCCAAGGAGCGCACCTATGCGGCCTGGTTTCGGACCGGCATGGCCGCAGTGGGGATCGGTTTGGCCATAGAAAAGTTCGTGCCGACCATCCAATACAGGTGGGTATCGGAAGCACTGGGAATCGTCTTTGTCTGTGCGGGGATTCTCATCTTTGGGATGGGTTTCAAGACCTATCACACCGTCATGAAGAAATTGGCCCGGGAAGGATACAAAGGGATTCCTACGGCCCTCATGTGGCTTCTGACCGTGATATGTTTGATGGATGGTAAGGCACACGGAATTTGGAGTGACAATCATGAAAGGGGTTAGAATGGAGAAGCGTTTTGAGAGACACCTGTTGCGGAGTGGAATTTTAATTGTTGCCCTGGGCATCGCTGTTTCCGGTTGTGCGACCCAACAGGCGGTTGACAGGGAGCGGATGCTGGCGGCTTCCGGTTTTCACGTAAAAATGGCAGACACCCCTGAAAAACTCGCGCATGTAAAAGCGCTGACACAGCACAAAGTGGTTCCCCACGAGAAGGATGGAAAGACCATTTTTGTGTATGCAGATGCCAAATCCTGCAAGTGCATTTATGTGGGTGATGAGGAGGCCTACCAGGAATTCTCCCAGCTGCTCGAACGGAAAAAGATGCAGGATGAGGACAGGATGATTGCCGAGGAGAACCGGGATGCCTCCATGAATTGGGCTCTCTGGGGGCCATGGCCCGGCTGGTAGCCAGGGAGCATAAGATCAGGAAGTACCTCCTTCCGGATCGGGCCCAGAGTCCGGTTCTTTTTGAGATTTTTCTGCGGGGACCAGACGAACATCGAGGGCTTCTGTGGTGTCCAGGTGCACATCACTCTGGGGAAAGGCGATAACAATACCCGCCTTGCGAAATTCATGGTCAATGGCATGGTGCAGCCGGTCCATCACCTCAATTCTTCTCAATACA
>JAFDIX010000226.1 GCA_019307805.1 Deltaproteobacteria bacterium
GATTTGCTACGGCGGATGTCGCCCAAAGCTGAGGCGGATAACCACGGCGTAGCCGAAGGCGAAGACGGGTATTTTAAAGGGACCACGGGTTTACCCGTGGGGCTCCATCTAAAAAGGTGTTTGACAAATGCAGGAGACCATGCTAGCAAAAAACCAGAGATAAGAACCTTGTTCATATATAAGAACAGAGGGTTTCCGTGGTCAAGTCTGCAGACAGGGTCATTCAAATACTGGAGGCGGTAGGGCTTGAAAGAGAAGGGGTCACCCACGGTGATCTCGTCTCAGCCCTTAATATCCCCAAAAGCAGCCTCTCATCCCTCCTGGCAACCCTTGTGGAACGCCAGTACCTTTCCCTGGAAAAATCGAGCAAACATTATGTCCTGGGCCCCCAGATCCTGGTTATTGCCGGGCGTTATCTGCACGGCCTGGATATCGTAAAACTTGGCCAGCCATTGCTCAGGGAAATAACAGGCATCACGGACGAGTCCTCGGAAATCGCCATCAGGCGGGGCCATGATATTATGATCGTGTGCAAGGAAGATTGTTCACGGCCTGTTGCACGGGTGATTCAGATCGGAGACCGGGCCCCCATCTACGCCACGGCCGCGGGAAAGGCCATCCTGGCCCATTTGCCGGAAGAGGAAACTGCTAAATATTTCTCGTCAGTGGATATGGCGCCTCTCACCAAAAATACCATTACAGACCTCAGTGTCCTCCAAAAGGAGTTAAAGCGTATCAGGTCCGGGGCCCCTGCACGCAGTAACGAAGAGCTTGACGAAGGCGTGATTGCCCTTGCCGTACCGGTGTTTGATTTCCATGGGCAAGTGGCTGCATCCGTCGTGATTCCTATTCCGGCCATGCGGTTCACAAAAGAGCGGCAGAAGGACATTGAGAGGGCCCTGCGTGACGGGGCCTCGGAGCTGTCACATCTGCTGGGCTGGGACAGTCACCCGGGAAAAAAGATTACAGGTAATAAAGCAAAGTAGTTTATCCCCATACCATTTCAAGAAGAGGAGGAAAGCAAAGATGATTGTTGATATTTATGCACACCACATCTCTCCATCCGTGGGCAAGATGATGGAAAAGGCCAAATACTACGGTGAGGGGAAGGAATTTCCCTATCCCCTGGAGAACGCGGATCCAGAGGCGCGTTTCGCGGTCATGGATAAATACGGGATTGATGTGCAGGCCATCTGCCAGACAACCCCGGTCCTTCTCGGGCTGAGCGACGAAGATGCCACAGAGGTATGTAGACTCTCAAACCAGGACAATTATGCCATGTGCAAGGCATACCCCGACAGGTTCGTGAATGTCTGCATATTCCATCTTTGCGACATGAAGGGGACCATGGAGGAATTCGAACGCTGCATCAATGAGCTGGACTGCCGCGGAGTGACCATCTCCTCCAGCCAGAAGGGAAGGGGTTTGGATGACCCGGAGTTTTTCCCATTCTACGAGAAGGTGGTGGAACATGACCTTCCGGTTTTGATCCACGGAACCCATTGGGAGTGTTCGCCCCTGATGGATATGGAAAATGGCAACCGCTTCATGCACGTATTCGGGTGGGACTATGACGGGACCCAGGCCCTGTGGACACTTATTTTCGGCGGGGTCCTGGATCGGTTTCCCACCATGAAAATAGTGACCCACCACCTGGGGAATTACTTCCCCTTCTTTGTCCGGCGAATTGAGCAGAATTTTAACAAGTTTCTGAGCGACAGGTTGCCTAGGCACATATCGGAGTACTATGGCAACATCTACGGAGATACGGCCGTGGACGGCACCCCGGGGGCCTTTCCCTGCGGGTATGCCTTTTTCGGAGCGGAACGCATGTTGTACGGCTCGGATTATCCCTTTGGTGCCGAGTCGGGCGAAGATTTTGTTCGTTCCAACCTGGAGGGGGTCAAGGCGATGTACATTCCCGACCCGGAGAAGGAGATGATACTGGGAGGCAATGCTCAGAAGATGTTCAAAATCGGCTGATCTCCCGGCCGCACCGAGCGTAAAAAAAGCACCGGAGGAGTTTTGCATGAAAAAGATTGACCTGGAAGCCCATTTTTATACGAAAGAGTACCTGGACGCACTCGCCGGGAACAGTGGATATCCACGTCTTGTGGAGGGAAATGAGGAGCAGAGCCGCCGGTTGTGGTATGCCCCTGAGGTGGGGCAGCCCTTTGCAGACTTCCTCCTCAATGCGCTCACCGATTTTGGTGAGGAAAGAATTAAACAAATGGACGCATTGGGTGTGGACGTCCAGGCCCTGAGCCTGTCCGCGCCGGGCCTGGAACAACTGGATCCCAAGACAGGTACGGAGATTGCCAAAAAGGCGAACGACTTTCTTTCCAATGTGACAAAGGAGTACCCCGGCCGGTTTATGGGGTATGCTTCCCTGGCGCCGAAGGATCCGGCGGCCGCAGCAGATGAACTGGAACGGTCTGTCAAAGAACTTGGCCTTATCGGGTGGAATACCCATTCCAATTACGGGGATTCCTACATTGACGAGGAAAGGTACTGGCCGATCCTTGAAAGGGCGGCGAAACTGAATGTGCCGGTCTATCTCCACCCTACGGTGCCGGCCATTCCCCAGGCAAGGACCTATGGTTTTGCCATCGCCGGGGCCCCCTTCGGATTTGGGATGGAGACGGCCTTGTGCATGATGCGTCTCATTTACAGCGGCGTGTTTGACAAATATCCCGGGCTCACGGTCATTCTCGGCCATCTCGGGGAGACCCTGCCCTTTCTCATGACCAGGATTGACTGGGCCTATGTGAGGCCCTTTGATCCGGCCGCTCGACCCAAGATCGAGAAAAAACCCAGTGAGTACCTGAGAAACAACGTTTACCTTACCACCAGCGGCAACTACTACGAACCCGCTTTTCGTTGTACGGTAGAGGCCATGGGCATAGACAGGATCCTCCTGGGCACGGACTACCCCTATGAAGATATGGCGGAAAGCGTGCATTTTATCGAGGAGTTGCCGATATCTGTGGAGGACAGGGAAAAAATCTATTACCGGAATGCAGAGCAAATGGGAATACAGGGATGAGGGAGGAAATAGCAGAATGAAAAAGATTGATTTTGAAGCCCATTTTGCCACCCAGGAATGGGTGGATGCCTTGTACAAAAACGAAGGGTATCCCAGGCTTGTGGAGGACAAAAAGGAAAAGACCCGCCGAATGTACTTTACTGCGGAGGCCAGTGAGCCTTTCAGTGATGTGCTTCTGGGGAAACTTCTGGACGTGGGGGAGAAGAGGCTCGCATTCATGGATGAGGCCGGTATCGATATGCAGGTGCTCACCCTGACCGCACCCGGAGTCGACCATCTGGACCCGGATAAGGGGGAGGCCCTGGCGAAAAATGCGAACGACGCCACCGCCGAGATCATGGGAAAATACCCGGAAAGATTTTCAGGATATGCCACCGTGTCCCCCAAGAGGCCTGAAGCGGCCGCCCGTGAACTGGAAAGGGCCGTCAAGGAACTTGGGCTCAAGGGCTGGAAGACCCACTCCAATTTCGGAGATTCCTACATAGATGAAAAAACCTACTGGCCCATCCTCGCCAAAGCAGAGGAACTGGATGTGCCTATTTATCTCCACCCCACGGTGCCCATGATTCCGCAGCTCAGGACCTATGGCATTGCACTTGCCGGAGCCCCCTTCGGCTTTGGCATGGAGACGGCCATGACCATGATGCGCCTCATCTTCAGCGGCGCATTGGACGCCTTTCCAAATCTGAAGTTCATCCTGGGGCATCTGGGCGAGGGGTTGCCCTTTATCCTGCAGCGCATCGATTTTGCCTTTGTGAGGCCCCATTTCAGGTCGGACCCGGCCGTATGCCCTGCCCTGGAGAGAAAACCGAGTGAATATCTCAAGGAGAACATGTTTGTATCCACCAGCGGTAATTACCTGGAACCGGCCTTTATTTGTACAAAGGATGCCCTGGGAATAGACCGCATCGTACTTGGCACGGATTATCCCTATGAGGATTCCTCAGAGTGCATGCAGTTTCTGGAAGGACTGCCCCTGTCCGGGGAAGAAAAAGAAAGGGTGTATGGTCTCAATGCAAAACAGGTGGGTTACCCAGCCTCATAGAATGGAAATCATTGTTAAAAAGTCTCCCATTTTCTCTTTATAATAAAAAGGGGCTAGGAGGGACGGGGGAACGGGGGAAACTCAGGGGACACGTTTTCAGCATATGCGGGGATGAAAGTCCTCCCCTTTGGTAAAGGGGAGACAGAGGGGATTTTAAGAATTTGTTAAAAGGTGGTTGTTTCCAATCAGTATCGGCGAGTAATTTGGGTTTGTTTGTCAACCATCATAAAAAGGAGGTAACGGTTATGAAAAAAGTAGGTTTGTGTTCGGCCCTGTTGGTTCTTGTCTTTGCCCTAAGCATGACACTGGCATTTTCCGGTTCTGTCTTTGCCTACAGCAAAGAAAAACCCATGGTGATCAAATGTGCCATTGACAACCCGCCAAAGGATATCAAGGCCCGTACCATAAGAAAGTTGGGTGAGCAGGTGACGGAGAAGACAGGGGGGAGAGTTGTCTTCAAGTATTTTTATGGCGCTTCACTCATCAAAAAGCCGGCATTTGTCGACGGCGTTGGCAGGGGCATTGCCGACATCTCTACCGGGCCCATCTCTTTTGTCACGGGGAAGATCCCCGCATTGAGCCCCTTTGAGATCTATGGCGCCTATGATCTTTCCAAGAAGCTCGAAATGTCAAAAGAAGTGCAGCCCCTGCTCATTGAGGTCTTCAAAGAAAAAAAAGTATATCCCCTGATGCAGCAGTTTACCGGGAACTGTATTTTTACCCACAAGGAAAAGTTCCTGAACACGCCTTCCGACTGGAAGGGGGCCAAGATGAGACTGGCCGGGCGCTGGCAGTCCACACTGGGTAAGATGTGGGGGGCGAGTCCCGTTTTTCTGCCTCCGCCGGAACTCTACCTTGCTTGTCAAAGGGGCGTCATTGACGGATTCATGCTGATCTATGACATCACCTTCGGTCTGAAACTCTATGAAGTTACCCCCTATATCACGGACACTACCTTTTCCAACAACATCGAGATTATCACCATGAACCTGAAGAAATGGAATTCCCTGACCAAAGAAGACCAGGGTATTTTCCTGGACGTGGTCAAGGAACTGGAGCCCTGGAACATGAAGGAGACCCTCAGTGTGGTGGAAAAGTTCAAAGGAATCATGACCTCCAAGGGCGCGAAGATTCATACACTAACCGCAGGCGAAAAGAAACTTTACCTCAAAGACTCCTATTCCCTGTGGCCAGAGGTGGAAAAAGTGTCAGGGCCAAGGGGCAAGCAATTCATGCAGATCTTGAAAAAATACAGATAACGGCTGTCCCACCGGAAATCTTCGATTTCCGGTGGGAGCTTTCAGCGATCAGCGGTCAGCATTCAGCTCAAAGCTTTGGCATTTATTACCGAGAGCATTTAATAGTTTGCATTTTAATAGGCTTTTCGAAAAAAATCCCCCTCAATCCCCCTTTAGAAAAGGGGGAGGACCAATGGTATTTAGGCTATTTTGCCCCCTCAATCCCCCTTTAGAAAAGGGGGAGGACCAATGGTATTCAGGCTATTTTGCCCCCTCAATTCCCTTAGAAAAGGGGGACTTTAAAGACTTCCCCCCTTTTCTAAAGGGGGGCAGGGGGGATTTTAGATTGCAAACAATATT
>JAFDIX010000954.1 GCA_019307805.1 Deltaproteobacteria bacterium
TTTGGCGGCGAAGAGAGTGCCGGGGCGTCCTTTCTCAGGAAAAACGGCGAGGTCTGGACCACGGACAAGGACGGCATCATCATGGATCTTCTGGCATGTGAGATTACTGCCAGGACCGGCAAGGATCCGGGAGAGCTTTACCAGGGACTTGAAGAGAAGTACGGCAGGGCCCTGTATGAACGTATTGATGCGCCTGCCACTCCGGAGCAAAAGGCGATCCTCAAAGAGCTTTCACCGGACATGGTGACGGCGGAAAAAATGGCCGGAGAAAAAATCACGGCAAAACTGACCCGGGCCAAAATGGCCGGAGAAAAAATCACGGCAAAACTGACCCGGGCCCCCGGCAACAATGCCCCCATAGGGGGCCTGAAGGTGGTGACCGAAAACGGCTGGTTTGCGGCCAGACCATCAGGGACCGAGGAGATCTATAAACTCTATGCAGAGAGCTTCAAGGGCGGTGAGCATTTAAAGAAGATCCAGGAAGAGGCCCAGGAGATCGTGAGAGCGGCTTTTGAAGCGGGAGGGGCCTAGAGGCTGGGTTACAATTTCTTCAAAGGAGAATGCCTTGCTGAAAAAAATAGACGCCACAAAGACAGGGAGCTGGAAGAAAGGAGAATGCCTTGCTGAAAAGAATAGACGCCACAAAGACGGGGAGCTGGAAGAGGCTCAAGGCCCACTTTGAAAAGATGAAGGACGTCCATATGCGGGACCTTTTTTCTCAGGATCCTGCAAGGTTTGATAGATTTTCCATTGGATTCGAGGATCTGCTCGTAGATTTTTCCAAGAACAGGATTACGCTGGAGACAATGGATCTGCTCCTGGGTCTGGCTGAAGAGGTCGAGGTCAGGGATGCCATAGACAAAATGTTCTCCGGGGATAAAATCAATGAGACCGAGAACCGGGCCGTCCTTCACATTGCCCTGCGGAACCGGAGCAACACCCCCATTCCGGCGGATGGTGAAGATGTGATGCCAGAGGTCAATGGGGTCCTTGAGAAGGTGAAAAGCTTTTCAAACAGGATCCAATCCGGGGCCTGGAAGGGGTATACCGGCAAAAAGATGACAGATATCGTCAACATCGGTATCGGGGGCTCCGACCTGGGGCCGGTGATGGTCACGGAGGCGTTGAAACCCTATGCCATGACGGGTCTGAATGTTCACTTTGTCTCCAATGTGGACGGCACCCATGTGGCAGAGACCCTCAAGACACTGAATCCCGAAACCACCCTCTTCATGATTGCCTCCAAGACATTCACCACCCAGGAGACCATGACCAATGCCTTCACCGCCAGGGCGTGGTTTCTCAAGACCGCCAAGGAACAGGACCATGTGACCAAACATTTTGTGGCCATTTCCACCAACGGGGAAAAGGTCCGGGAATTCGGGATTGACGAGGCGAACATGTTTGGGTTCTGGGACTGGGTCGGGGGACGCTACTCCCTCTGGTCGGCCATCGGACTCTCCATCGCCTGCACCATCGGATATGAGAACTTCGAGGAACTTCTCCAGGGGGGGCACGAAATGGATCTCCATTTCAGGGATACCCCCTTTGCAGAGAATATCCCGGTCATCCTGGCACTCATCGGCATCTGGTACGGCAATTTCTTCGGGGCCCGGACCGAGGTTATTCTTCCCTACGACCAGTACATGCACCGTTTTCCGGCCTACTTCCAGCAGGGGAACATGGAAAGCAACGGTAAATCCGTGGACCGGGCCGGCGAGAGCTTGACCTGTCAGAGCGGTCCCATAATCTGGGGAGAGCCCGGGACCAACGGCCAGCATTCCTTTTACCAGCTCATCCACCAGGGCACGAAGATCATACCCGCGGATTTCCTGGCCCCTGCCGTCAGTCACAACCCCATAGATGAACACCATAACATTCTGCTGTCCAACTTCTTTGCCCAGACCGAGGCCCTCATGAACGGAAAGACAAAGGACCAGGTCATTGCGGAGCTGAAGGCCGAGGGAAAGAGTGAGGAGGAGATAGGGTCGATCCGGCCCTACAAGGTGTTTTCAGGAAACAGGCCCACCAATTCCATCCTCTTCAGGAAAATGACCCCGAGGACCCTGGGCAACCTCATTGCCATGTACGAGCACAAGATATTCGTACAGGGGGTCATCTGGAATATCTTCAGCTTTGATCAGTGGGGGGTTGAGCTGGGCAAAAAACTGGCCGAGAAAATACAGCCGGAACTGGTGGATGATCAGCCGGTGGATACCCACGACTCCTCAACAAACGGTCTCATCAACGCCTTCAAGAAGATGCG
>JAFDIX010000955.1 GCA_019307805.1 Deltaproteobacteria bacterium
TCCACCCGGGCCCAACTGTCTTCCTGGTGGTAATAGAGATCATCGGGCATGTTGTATCCCTTGATTTCAGCCATCGTTTAGAACCTCCTTTTTTTGAGATGAATATTTCAAACCGTACCTTTTACTATATTGGTGCTCATTCGAAATCAACATTTTAGGGACTCGTGCTATTTGAAACGGGCCTCCACCGCCCTGGCGTGGATCGGCAGGCCCTCTTCCTCGGCCAGGGTCACCACAACGTCCCTCAGACTGGCCAAACCTTCCTTGCTCAGATACTGAGAGAGACCGGAAAACATGCGGGCGCACTGTCCTGTGGGGAGCACATGGTTCGTGCCTGAAGCATAGTCACCGACGGGAACCGGCGCATATTTGCCCAGGAAAATGGAACCGGCATGTTTGATTCGATTCAGGGTGATAAAGGGATCCTTCGTCAGAATCTGAAGGTGTTCTGTAGCATATTCATTGGTAAAGTCAATCGCCTCATCCATGTCCCCGGCAAGGAGCACATAGGAATGCTTGGCCAGGGAGGATTCAAAGATTTCCTTCCTGGGAAGGGAATCATATTCTTTGTTGATGAGATCACAGACTTCATCTGCCAGAGCCTTTGATGTGGTCACCAGAACAGCGGCGGAATCGGGGTCGTGTTCAACCTGGGAAAGGAAGTCCACGGTGATCAATTCCGGATCTCCTGTTTCGTCGGCAAGAATCAGGGCTTCGCTCGGTCCTGCCGGGGAATCGATATCCACCTGGCCATAGACCACCATTTTGGCAGCCGTGACATATTTATTCCCCGGGCCGACGATCTTGTGCACCCTGGGAATGGTATCCGTGCCATAGGCGAGGGAGGCGACACCCCAGGGGCCCCCTACCTTGAATATGCGGTCACATCCTGCCACATCGGCAGCCACAAGCGTGGCGGGATTTGCGACCATGCCCTTGCCGGGCGGAGTAACAGCCACCACGGTGTCCACCCCCGCAACCTTGGCCGGGAGAACCGTCATGAGGATGGAACTGGGGTAGGCGGCCCTTCCACCAGGGATATAACACCCCACGATATCCATGGGCCTGGTGACGCGGCCGGCAAGGATTCCTTTGGAAATCTCAATGGACCACATTTCCCTCTCGATCTGTGCTTTGTGGAATTTGATGATGTTATCGGCAGCGACCTTGAGGCAATCGACAACCTTTTCGCTCACCTGCGCGTAAGCGGCTTCGATTTCATCCCTGGTGGCTTCAAGATCCGCCGGGGAAATATCCTCCTTGTGCTTTTTATAATGCTTCAAGGAAACATCATCTCCATTCTCCCTGATGTCTTCCACAATCTTGCGGGTATCGTCATAGATCGAAGAGATATCATCCATGGATCTTTCCATGATGGCCTTGTGTTCTTCGGCGCTCAAATCTTGAATGTTCTTTGTTTTTAAATTCATGTGACTATTCCTTTCTAATTACAGCTGACAGCTATCTTATATCATAATAATCCTTTAATGCGTCCACGGTGCTCGGGAAAGCGAGATCCTTCCATGGAATCTCTTCAGCATTGCAGCGCTTTACCTCCTGGGTTTCGTCATCTGCTAAGAGATCGCCGGAAATGTAATCAGCCACATAGACCACTACGACAGCGACACGGCCCGTATAGGAATAGACCCCCAGAAGTCTTTTGATGCGGGTTTTGATGCCGCATTCCTCCAGGGTCTCCCTGACGGCTGCAGACACCACTTCTTCCCCTTGATCCACATATCCTCCCGGGAGGACCCATTTCCCTTTTTGCGGATCAATGGCGCGTTTGAGAAGCACGATCTTTTGGTCTAATTCCACGATGGAGCATGCCACCAATTTGGGATCCTGGTAAAGAATGAATTCACATTGGGAACACACCAATCTCTCCGGCTCATTTTCTTTAATCCTTCGGGTCTGAAAGGGCCCACCACATGCAGGGCAGAAGCGAAAAGTGAAAACCTCATGCACATGAAGCGCCTCATTGCCTCCGGATGACTTAATCTTGGATAGTTGGTTATTCAGACATAATCTCCTAGTTTTTTAAACTCATGGACCTGCGGGGATAACTGCGTGTTAACCAGACATAATCCGCAAGTCCTTTTTGAATGTCTTCATGCCCGGTCATGGGATAGGGCATGACGGTTGTCATTGAAACCGGTACGCGTTTTACAACCCGATCCGGAATACCGTATTTGTTCCGGATATGCCCATTCCCCGCAAAAACGATCATCGTCCCCTTGCTGTTTTTCATGTGTTCAGCAATGTTCCGGGCCATGGTATCTTCCCAGACACATTGGGCCTGGTAAAAGGACTCAAAGGATTTCAAATCCCCATGGGCATGTTGTTTGAAAATCTCGAGGAGATAGGCCCGGTGTGCTTCGTTGCCCAGGTCGATGTCCCGGGCGATCGTCTTTCGATCCCCCTCATCAAGACCGGCCAGGCCGTCTCTGGCAACCTTTCTCACAATCTTGCGGGGTGCGTTAATGGCAAGGACCCTGTATCCATTTTGTCTTGCCAGGAGGAGGAGAGGTCTGTAGAAGTGGTAGTCAAAACCCCATGATTTTTTCCAATCCACAGCCTGTAAAAATTCCTCTTCGTTTATCGCTCCTTTTATATATCGGTCAAGGATTTCCTGTTTTTGCTGTTCAAAAAACTCCATGGCAATGGTCACGGGCTGACAACAACCCAGGAGGGCCTGAAGAATTTGTACCTGTATAAGGTGGTGATCGGGATTGTCGTGCACCTCTCCCACAAATATGAGGTCCTGTGCAGAGATGTGGTCTACAAGAACATCGAAAGAGACGGTCTTCCCGGCATCAAGATCCACGATCTGCCCGGTTCGAAAACGCCCATGCCCGTGTTCCAATACAGAAAGAGGAGGTGCCGTTTTTTCCATGCCTGAACATCCGAAGGAAAAACCCATGGCGCAAACGACCAGCCAGGGGGTTATGGCCCTGTTGAACATCACGTTTTTGTTTCACCCCAACAACAAATGGCCTGTTGAAATTAACAGCCTCCAATAGATTTGGAACTTCAACAGGCTTCCGGGACACCCCTTTTCTTAGCACCGGCGTGCCGGGACAATCCCCTTGACTATCTCCATCTCTATCACTAACGTAGTCTGTGTTCAAGCCCATATTTTCCCAGGAGGGTGTCGGAAAACGCCCATCTGCAGTTTACCATTGAGGATTCTATTTTCATGCAACCGCTCCCGCACATGTTGGAGGATTATCCTAAGGATGTTATCCTCAAGGACGGTTCCGGAGT
>JAFDIX010000956.1 GCA_019307805.1 Deltaproteobacteria bacterium
ATAGGGGATTTCGTGTCCACTGTGGGCGGCGCTCCTTTGACTGAGAGGTCTAGGGCATCCTGTTCTCAAAAAAGGGTAACACAGGGCAGAACCCAGGTTCAAGGGCAAAGCCTTTGAAAATGGTAAAACCCAAATTCCAAATTCCAAAGTCTGTTTTTGGTCGCCTGTCGAGAGCCTTTAGGTCGAACGATTAGGTATTGGGATTTGAGGTTTATTTGTCATTTGATTTTTGGCATTTGGAATTTTAATGATCAGTAGTCCTTCGGCCTCTCCTTGACCTGGAAGGGGGCATCGAAGGACTCTTGAAGGGCCTGCAGGGCGGTGTCCAGATGCTGTCCTTCCATGACACAGGAGACGCTGGATATGGAGGTGGCAATGGTGAGGACGCTGACTCCCACCGAGGCTATGTACGGCGTGATCCAGGTCCTTCTGGTCAATGACCAGAGAAAAATTGCCGCAATCATCCAGATCATAACTCTCCACCAGGAGTTCAATGTGGATGTCGTTTTCTCCCAACGCGCTCAACACCGTTCCCGCAACACTGACTTGATCGGGAACGGACATGATTTTGATCAGGGCCCGTCCATCGCTTTGCATGATGCCGCCAATCTTGAGCTTCTCCATGGAAATGCCAGTTGCTCCTAACTTAATGTAATGGACCAATACAGCCAACAATAGATACAAATTGAGACGCCATCGCCGCGGCGTACGGCTCAAGGCGTAAGGCGCAGGGTCAAGAAACACATCGGCATCCCTTTACCGTGTGCCCTGCGCCGTGCACCGTACGCCTTTCGGCAAATGAATCTTGTTTTCATCATACGGCTTATGCCTTAAAACCCTCGTATTTACGATATTAGGCGTTATTCCCAGGTTCTCCTGTCTTCAATCTTTTTGTGGTGGTCCGGAATGGTACCGCGGGATACGATTCGGACCAGGCCCTTCACAGTGAGAAATTCCTTGATATCCCTTTCGATCCTTGCCTGGAGCACTTCCGGCCTGGAAATTTCTTCTTTTGTTTCCACCACAAAGGTCATGACATCCCTGTCATTTTCCCGGGTGATGATCACCTGGTATTTGTAGACCTCTGAAAAGCCGGAAATCACCTCATCCGCCTGCCAGGGATGGATAAAGGTCCCCCTGACTTTCGCGGCCTGATCGATCCTGCCAATGATTTTCTTGAGCATAGGCCCGGTCCTGCCGCAGGGGCAGCCGTCATGGGTTAGGATGGAGAGATCGCCGGTTGCCATGCGGATCATGGGGTAGGCCTTATTGAAACTGGTGGCCACGATTTCACCTGCCGAACCTTCAGGTACCTGCTTCCCCGTGTTGGGGTCGACCACTTCCACTACAATATTGTCCGGCACATGCAATCCTGTCATGTGCTCACACTCGTATCCAATGCACCCGATAAATACGGTGCCGTATCCCTGCCGTACACTCATTTGGAGCTTTTTCTCGATACGGGACCGCAGGGACTCGGGAAGCATCTCAGCGCTGACAAAGGCCCTTTTCAGGGAAAAGTCTTTTTGGGGGTCCATGCCCATGGCTTCAGCCCGCTGGGTCAGGGTCATGAGAAAACTTGGGGTGCCCATGAAACCGTTTACTTTCAACACCTGCATAATCTTGGCCTGCATGAGGGTATTGCCCACACCCGTTGGAATGACGGTGGCCCCGAGCATCTTGGCGCACTCGTCCAGAATAAAGGCAAATGGCCAAAGGTGATAGTTGAAAGTGTTGATGATGTGATCGCCTGCTCTGAAACCTGCACCGGCAAGGGCCTCTGCCCACGAGGTATCCTGATATTCCCATTCTCCCGGCTGCAGGATAAGGCCCGGATTGATATAGATTCTGCGGGGCCTGGTCAAGGCAGGAGTCTCAAATCCCCCAAAGGGAGGGTCTTCTTTCTGGCGCTCCACCAGGGCCTCCATTTGAAGCACGGGGATCTTTTCCAAGTCATCCAGGCTTTTTATCCGGGAAGGGTCTACCTTGGCGATTCCATAGATGTCCCTGTATGCCCTTGAATACTGGAAGGCATA
>JAFDIX010000227.1 GCA_019307805.1 Deltaproteobacteria bacterium
CCCATGGGAAATTCGTGACTGGGGAAATCACAAGCTCTTCCTTCGCACCTATGAAGGGAAACCTTCCTGGGGCAAGGAAATCATCGGACATGCCTATCCCGGGGATATGGAACTTGAACTGGTGCAGGGCTTTGAGGGGCCCTCGGTATACACGGATTGGGTCAATGAATTCGGGGGGGGGCTCCATCACCTCAAGTTCCTGTGCGACGACCTGGTGGAAACCTCCAATATCCTTATCGAACAGGGTTTTCCAAGTATGCAGAGCGGTTATTTCGGCGATCCTGATGACAAAGCGGGCGGGTTTAACTACATTGATGTGCCGCCGCTCCACTGCATCATGGAACCGGTGCATAAGCCCAAGACCCTCCCGTCGGAGCCCATGGCCCGCATCCCCTAAGCCGGCACATCTGTTTGAAGCACCTAAAAAAAACCCTGCAGTTTTCTGCAGGGTTTTTTGCTTGACAAGAAGTCCACCAGTGGATAAACATTTTACACAGATGTGCACGATTTGCACATATGTGCAATATACCCTGTCCTGACGAGAAAAAATCTATGCATAAAATCTTGTTATCCGAACCTATCGACAAAGCGGGCATGAAGGTCCTTGAAGGCAAGGAGGAGATCATTATCAGCCCCGATTCCTCTGAAGAGACTGTAGGCAAACTGCTTCAGGATGCCGACGCCCTTATCGTTCGCACGGCCACCCAAATCACGAGGGACATGATTGAAAAGGCATCCCGCCTCAAGGTCATCTCCCGCACAGGCGGCGGGCTCAATAACGTGGATGTGGAAGCCGCTACCGAGTGCAATGTGGTGGTTGCCGGGGTGAAGGGGGCCCAGGACCGCCCGGTTGCCGAACACGCGGTCTTTCTCATGGGGGCCCTGGCCAAGCACTTCCCCTATCTGGACGCACAGGTGAGGGGGGGCAATTTCAAATCGCGCTTTGAATACCGCCCCACCGCCCTGGCGGGAAAACAACTGGGCCTCATCGGCCTTGGGCGAATCGGCCGCATCGTGGCTGAAATCTGCGTCAAGGGTCTTGAAATGCAGGTCATGTCCTTTGACCCCTATGTGGATCCCGATACCATGGCCGGGACGGGCATCCAAATGGCCGACTCCATGGAGGACGTCATCAGGAACGCTGATTTCCTCTCTCTCCATGTTCCTGTCACAGAGGAGACCCGGGGTCTGATGGGCAAAGAACAATTCGCACTCATGAAGCCCACTGCCTTTGTGGTTAATACATCGAGGGGTGAGATCATCCAGGAGACGGCCTTGGTGGAGGCATTGAAAAGCGGTCAAATTGCCGGTGCAGGGCTGGACGTCTTTGAAAAGGAGCCCCCGGATGCGGGGAATCCCCTCTTTGAAATGGAAAATGTCATCATGACGCCCCACACCGCCGCCCTGTCAAAGGATACGGTCGCGAAACTGGCCGAGGGCTCGGCCCAAAACGCCTTATCTGTTTTGAACGGGGAAGCACCCACATTCAGCGGGAACTGGGAGATTCTCCAGAATAAAGCAACCCGATAACCTTTTAAAAAACAATCATCACACAAAGGAGGATGTAAAAATGGCAGAAGAAATGTGGACTTACGCAATGGAAGAGATGTCCTACCCGGACGTCAAGGAAATTTTGAAGAGCACGGACGTGGCCCTGATTCCCATTGGAAGTCACGAAAAACATGGGCCCCATATTCCCCTGGCCACAGATTCCATCGTGACCATCCAAGTCACCCAAAGAGCGGCCAAGAAGGCAAAGGTGCCTTACACCCCCATGGTCCCCATCGGTTATTCCCCGCACCACATGGGCGTTGTGAATGACGGCGTGGGAACCCTCAGTTTTACCGGGGAGACCCTGCGAAGAATCATTTATGAAATCGGCCGGTGTCTGATCTTTCACGGCTTTAACAAACTCATCTATATCAGCCAGCACGCCTCCAACAACAAGGTGGTGGATGAAGTGCTCCGTCGCCTTCGCTATGAAACCGGCTGTTTCTGCTGCTGGTACATGACCCCCACGGAGAGGAAGATTCAGCTGGTGCAGGATATTTTTGAAGAAAAAATCGCCTGGCACTCCGGGGAACTGGAGACCTCAACCAGTCTTGCCCATAATGAGGATGCCGTCCATATGGACCGCGCACAGGCGCATACGGCCCATGCCCCGGAATGGATGGGAGAGGCCTTTGCCAAAACCGATGGTGTCCCCACGGTCATTTTCCAGGGATCTGAAAACATCTGGGTTCCCATGGAGCACCATGAGTACGTGGAAGAAGCGACCATCGGCGATCCCTTCCTCGGCACCAAAGAGAAGGGGGAGAAATACTTTGACAGGGCCTCTGACAACCTTGCGGCCTTTGCTGAAGAGGTAAAGAAGATGAAAATCGAGGTCAAGGATCGAGACTACAACGAACGGTCCTGGAGTTAATGGACGGGGCGGGTCCCGCCCCTTTTTGGCACACCACAGGAGGATTTCCATGAGACTCAAGGACAGGGTTGCCCTGGTCACCGGTGCATCCGGGGGACTGGGTAAACATTTCTGCAAGGCATTGCTCAAGGAAGGCGCCAAGGTGGGAGTCACGGACATCGCCCGGGACATGGTCGACGACGCGGTGGCCTCGTTGGATGATTCAGGCTCCACCATCGGTGCGGTTGTGGATGTTTGTCAAAGGGGCACCATTGAATCGGCCGTTTCCAAACTTGTAGAAGAGTTCGGCCGGTTGGACATCCTCGTCAATGTGGCCGGAGGAGCTCTTCATACACCCCCCAAGTTTGAAGACATCGATGAGGCTTCCTGGGACAAGGTGCTTGATGTCAACCTGAAGGGGACTTACCTGTGTTCCCAGGTGGCTGTGGCACAATTCAGAAAACAGGGTGAAGGCGGTAAAATTGTGAATATATCCGCCCTCGCGGGTCGCTGGCTCGGATCCCTGGCCGGCTGTCATTACACGGCCGCCAAGGCCGGAGTGATCGGCCTCACCAGGCATCTTGCCCATGAACTGGGGCCTGAAGGGATTCATGTGAACGCTATTGCACCCACCATTACCCTGGCCAGTCAGCGAACCATCGATCTCTGGAACGGAAGATCGGATGAGTACAGAGAAAAAATACTCTCGGAAATTCCCCTGAGACGTTTAAGCACCCCGGATGAGGTCGCTGCGGGCGTGATCTTCCTCTGTTCCGACGAATCAAGTTACATGACAGGGGTTACACTCGACATCAACGGAGGCCGGTTCTTCAGTTAATACCGTCCGCCCTCCCCTGCTGCAGTTCAGATGCCATCTCGATTTCCCGAGCCATACAACATGGAGAATACCAGAAATGATTTTTCAAAACCGTATGAAAAGGGCACTGAGGGAAGGAAAGATTGTTTTCGGGCCCATGGTTTCCGAGATCAGGAGTCCCGGCCTTGCAGTACTCTTTGCCCAGGCCGGCTTTGACTATTTCTTCATCGACATGGAGCACTCGTGCTTCACCTACGAGACGGTCAGCGACATGATCATGTCTGCCCGTGCCGCCGGCATTCCCGCCATTGTCAGGCCTGTCAGTCGAAAATCCCATGAGGCTATTTCAAGACCCCTGGATTCCGGTGCTGCAGGCCTCCTGGTACCGCAAATTAAGACACGTGAGGATGTGGAGAATGTGGTGAAATGGTCCCGCTATCATCCCCTGGGGGAGCGGGGCATGGCCCTGGCCAGGCAGCACACCTTCTTTGAAGCGGGGGACACCCGGGAGACCATGGGCCGACTCAACGAGGAAGTGCTTATCGCCCTGCAAATAGAACACCGGGATGCTGTTGAAAATCTGCCGGACCTGCTTTCGGTTCCCGGAATCGATGCGGCCTTTGTAGGGCCATCTGATCTTTCCGCCTCCTATGGCATACCAGGCCAAAGCAGCGACCCAATAGTCGATAAGGCCATTCGCCGGGTGATTGAGGTATGCGAAGAAAAGGGTGTCATCCCGGGGATCCATACCGGTTCTGTTGAAAAGGCAAAGTACTGGGTGGATCAGGGGATGAAAATGATTGGTTTTTATACGGACATCAAACTCATTCTGCAGATCAGCAAAGGGCTGGTCAATGAGTTTCGAACCACGATTTTGGAAGATCGCCAATAGGACACTCTTTGGGGAAAAACAATGAGAGAGATGAGCGAACATGACATCCTGAAAATTTGCTATCTCTATTATCAGGAGGAAAAAACCCAGGAAGAAATCTCCAGGCTCTTTGGGGTCAGCCGCTTCAAGATCAGCCGCCTTTTGAAGGAGGCCAGGCAAAAAGGGTTTGTAAGTATCACTATCCATGACCCGCGTGGCGACCTGACAGAAGCTGAAATCCAGCTGGCAAAGAAGTACGGGCTTGATCAGGCCATCGTGGTTAAGATCAACGAATTCAGCGCCAATTCACTCCTTGACCATATCGGAGAGGCCGGTGCCAACTACCTGAGGCAGGTCGTGGACCAATACAAGGTCTTCGGCGTCACATGGGGTCATACGATTTACCATGTGGTGAGCAACCTGGAACCGGTCGAAGTCGGAGATCTTACCCTGGTGCAGATCGGTGGTGGCCTGGGAACCATTGAAGGGGCCGACAATAACATGCTCACCATGATGCTGGGGCAGAAACTCGGGGCCAAGGCACAGGTCATCCCCGCGCCTGTCATTGTGAGGAACCGTTCCATCAGGGACACCCTTTTCAAAGAGAAAAGGATCCAGGAAACCCTTGCCATCGCCAGAGAGGCGGACCTCGTTCTTTTCGGTGTCGGCATGGTAGACACGGATGGACTCCTGTGGAAATCAGGTTTTTTGAACAGGAAGGATGCTGCAAAGCTGAAAGACTCCGGGGCCGTGGGGGCCATATGCGGACGATTCTTTGATGCAGAGGGTCGGGAGTGCTGGAACGCACTGGACGATCGCACCATCGGCCTCAACCTTGAGGAACTCCGAAAGATCAAGCACAAAATCTGTATAGCGACCGGAAGTGAAAAGATTCCCGGCATCCTGGGTGCCATGCAGGGGAATCTCGTGAACGTCTTGATTACCGATGAGAACACGGCTGATACCCTGCTGAAGCAGTGACGCTTTACCTGAATAAAATTTCTAGTATGACTGACGGACCCAGGGTGAATCACTGCACTTGCAGTTGCGAAAAGATACTGGTTGCTGGATGCTGGATGCTGGATATTTAC
The DNA here is from genome assembly GCA_019307805.1 of Deltaproteobacteria bacterium. Taxonomy (GTDB): domain Bacteria; phylum Desulfobacterota; class DSM-4660; order Desulfatiglandales; family HGW-15; genus JAFDIX01. The sequence goes on from JAFDIX010000227.1 coordinate 5,184, forward strand.
TCTCACAGAGGCCGCAGAGATCACAGGGGATATGCTTTTCTCTGTGCCCTCTGTGAACTCTGTGAGAGACAAGATTTAAAAATATAAAAGCTCAGTTGACGGCTGGAAGCGGATTTCCTGAAACACGTTCTTTACGGAAAGGAGGTGCGGGGATGTTTGATATAGAAAGACCATCCAGGGAAATGGTGGAAACCCTCAAGGGGATGTACACCGGACTGATTCAAGATGCATGCGATGAGGTCCTGGGTCTCAATGTGAGGACATGGATGGATGCGAGGTTGAGGCCCATCTATGATGATGCCGTGGTCGTAGGACCAGCCGTCACGGTGCAGATGGTTCCGCCGAGCTTTGAGTCGGCCAAGGCCAAAAACGGACTCAAGCTGGCCTTTGAGGCCATCGACCGGGCCCAGTCCGGCGATGTTATTGTGGTGGGCGGGGAACTCACCGATTCCGGCATGTGGGGCGAGATGATGGC
>JAFDIX010000228.1 GCA_019307805.1 Deltaproteobacteria bacterium
CCCAACTTGGGGTGTAATCTACGAAAGCCGGAAAAAAACTTGAGCAGACGATCTGAATTGGATTCAAGGGCTTTGGCGGAAAAACTCGCCATGGCGCCGGCAAAGTGCCGAAGAGCGGGAAAGGCGTTTAGGTCCAGATAGGTCCAGGCAATGCCACTTCGTTCCAGGTGCTTGCCCAGATTATACAGCAGACATGTTTTCCCAAACCGTCTGGGGGAAATCAGGAACACGCGATTGATGTTCTCCATCTCCCGTTTCAAGTCACGGATTTCCACAGTTCGATCAGCAAAGTAGGTTCCGGTGACAATGCCCCCGTATCGGAACGGATTTTCCATCATTGGCCTCACTCAGTACGTTTTTCACGGTTCGTTAATTACGAATCGCCATAAACGTACTTGCATTTAAGCTGTTTGTCAAGTGTGTCAAGTGAGAACGTCCCCCGTCCCCCCACGTCCCACAAAAACCTCATCCATTCGTTCAAGTTCAGTATTCTTCTCTCTACAGCATAAAGGCCGGCACATGCAGGATCGATGGGTCTGAAAAATCGAAGGTATCGGATGTAACCATCACTGAAAAGGGCGCCCCCCTTTCGATTGCCGATTTTGGATTGCGGAACCGACATTGCGGATTTCATTTCTTTTTTCTCCTGGCTTCCTTGCGTAAATAACCGCGAGTGCCTATCGTTCTTTGGATGATAGTTCTACGTTTTGGATGTTTGAATAAATATTTTTATTCTGTTATACTGCAAGCAACTTGGTTCAACTATACAAACGGAGGTAAACCGCGAATGCCGATAGTAAAAACATCCGCTAAAGGTCAAATTGTAATCCCCAAGGAGATCAGGGAAAAACTCGGCATCACTCCCGGAAAAAAGGTTTTGTTCCGTATTGTGGACAAACATGCTGAAATTACACCACTTCCCGATGATCCCATTAAGGCCATGAGGGGGATACTCAAAGGTGGTCCTTCCCTGGCCAAAGAACTCTTGGCAGAAAGAAAAATCCTGAAATTCTATCAGGATGAAGATGGTGCGGATGAGGTCGAAAAACTTCTTATTTCTTCTCACCGGGGAGATCTTATGTCCTATATCAGCGAAATAAACCTGGGAGAAGTCTATTACAAGACCATCAGAAGGCTTGGATTGACGTCCGCAAGGAACCATTTAGAACAGTTCTTTGAGTTACCCGTCCAGGTTATTCCTCCCTCATCGGATGTTATATTGTCAGCCTCTGAAATCAAGGCTGAATATGCCATCTCATACGCTGATTGTTTTGCCGTTGCTACAGCTATCAAAGTTGCCGCATCAATAATCACCGGAGACCCTGAGTTCAAGAAAGTAGGGCATCTTATCGAGATAGTATGGATATAAGCCCCGTTGCCATTTCGGATTGCGGATTCTTTTCAGATCCAAATTCGAAGGCATCTCAGCTTCTCATGAAAATCTTTGTTGAATTCATTCCCCCAGGGGCTGCCTCGCCCGATGAACACAATTTGGTCTCCAACTCCAAGTAGATATAATAAGAAATATCACGATATACGATTAATTCAGAAGGATAGCACAGAAATATATCTATATTCTCTAATTATCAACTATAACCATCTATATTTTCAAAATACGGTATTTGACAAGAGTCCGTTTTTTTGATCTTTGATCAGTATCAAAGATTTTTGATCAAATTATTGCCCGTGACGAGCTGCAGCCATCGCGCTGTCAGGGGCGCATGAAGCGGCAGCAGCATCAACGAAATGCAAACCCAGGAAAAATATCCCATGGATATCAAACCCATTCGATCATCCAGAATCCAGGACAACGTGTATGAGCAGTTAATGGAAGCCATCCTCTCGGGAAGTATCCCACCCGGCCAGAGAATCACCATGGAAGGATTGGCCAATATAATGGATGTGAGCATCATGCCCGTGAGGGTGGCGTTGCAGAAGCTGGAGGTGGGGGGCTTTGTCACAATCGGTAAAAACAGAAGGATTCATATATCTGAGCTTTCCCCGGATAATTTGATCGAGATCCTGGAGGTTCGTTTGCTGCTCGAGTGCTATGCCGCTGAAAAGGCATGCAAGACGCGCAGCGAGGAGACCCTGAAGCGTTTAGAGAAATTACACCGGCTGTGTAACCATGCCAAAGACGAAAATACATACCTTCAAGCCAACAGGGAATTCCACATGACGATCTATTCGGAAGCCAAAAAACCCATTTTGATGGAGACCATAGACACCCTGTGGAATCGGTATAGTCCCTATCTGCATATTCTTCTCCGCAATGAGCAGACTTATAAGACCAAAGAATTTCATAACCCTCATGGAAAGATCATTGAAGCCATGAAAAACAAGGATCCAAAATCAATTCGGAAATGGTTGGCTGAGGACCTGGGAAAGGCAGCGGATGTCATCAAGCAGGGTTTCAAGATGGAATAAGTATAATAGCCGTGCCCTCCCCTTCCAGGCCTTGAATCCTTTGTGCCCAAAGGCCTGCTTTGGCCCTTTACAGGATCATATCTTTCTACAGTGATTTTCAGTGGAGGATTTAAATGATTGTCGGAATTCTGAAAGAGATTAAGGCTGAGGAAAATCGTGTCTCCATGACCCCGGCCGGCGTCGAGGTTATGAAACAAAAAGGGCACAGCGTCCTCATCGAAAAGGAGGCTGGTTCAAAAAGCGGTTTTAAAGATGGAGATTATCTGAGGGCGGGGGCTGAAATCATATCTACACCCCAGGAGATTTATGAGCGCTCGGAGATGGTCATGCACGTCAAGGAACCTCTGGAGTCTGAGTACAATCTCTTGAGAGAAGGGCAGATTCTTTTTACCTATCTCCACCTTGCAGCCTCCAAAGATCTGACCAAGGCGCTCATGGAGAGCAGGTCCGTTAATATTGCCTACGAAACCATTCAGAAAGATGATGATTCCCTGCCCCTCCTGACACCCATGAGTGAAGTCGCAGGCCGTATGGCTATTCAACAGGGGGCCAAATACCTGGAGATGGCCCAGGGCGGACAAGGTATCCTTCTGGGCGGGGTTCCCGGGGTCGATCCCGGGATGGTGGTGATTATTGGTGGCGGCATTGTGGGAATCAACGCGGCAAAGATGGCCTGCGGACTCGGGGCGAAGGTCTATGTCCTTGACATGAGCCTGGATCGCCTGCGCTATTTGAGCGACGTAATGCCCAGCAACTGCTTTCCGCTGATGTCCAGCCCGGCAGCCATACGCGATCTGGCCAAAAGGGCTGACGTCATTGTGGGTGCTGTCCTCATCCCGGGGGCCAAGGCCCCGAAACTGATCACCCGGGATATGTTGAAAACCATGAAAAAGGGAAGCGTTATTGTGGACGTGGCCATCGATCAGGGGGGGTGTTTTGAAACCTCCAAACCCACGACACATACAGACCCTATTTACATTGTCGATGGCATCGTTCACTATTGTGTGGCCAACATGCCGGGAGCCGTTGCCAAGACGTCAACCATCGCCCTGACCAATGCCACATTGCCCTATGCCGTGGAGATTGCCTGCAAGGGATGGAAAGAAGCCATGAAGGAAAACGCTGAAATCAGACTCGGCGCAAATGTGGTGCATGGGAAGATCACTTACAGGGCTGTGGCTGATACCTTCGGTTTTGAATACACACAAATTGATGAAATGCTTTAATCTTGATATGTACACGGTAGCAACCACAATTGTAATGACATTGGAAGCAACGGGGACAATCCGGTCGGAAAGGGATAAGCTATGCGCTTTGCTGTAGATACCGGCGGCACATTTACGGACTTGGTTTTTGAGGATGACTCGGGAAATATTCACATGTTCAAAGCGCCAACCACCCCTCGTGACCCGGTGGAGGGTATTCTGGATACCCTCAGGATTGCAGCTGAAAGCATGTCCATTACTGCGGAGGAGTTGCTCGCCCAGGGAGAGCTTTTTATTCACGGCACCACCCATGCGGTGAATGCCGTTGTCACCGGAAATACGGCCAAAACCGCTTTGCTCACAACAAAGGGCCATGGAGATATGCTTGTCTTGCGGGAAGGAGGACGTCTGGAGCCATTCAATTTCAATGTTCCATTTCCCAAACCCTACATCCCTCGAGCGCTTACCTTTGAGGTCCCTGAACGCATCGGTTCAGACGGCAATGTATTAGAACCTGTAGACGACGCAGCCGTAGTGGAAATCATCCAAAGTCTGAAGAATCTGAATGTGGAGGCCGTAGCCGTCTGTTTGTTGTGGTCCACCATCAATCCAACCCATGAAAATCGGGTAGGGGAACTCCTGGAGGAGCACCTGCCAAACGTGCCCTATACCCTCTCCAACGTACTCAACCCCATTCTTCGGGAATATCGCCGGGCATCCTCCGCTTGCATTGATGCCTCCATCAAACCCCTCATGTCACAATACCTCGGCGGACTATCCAGTCGCCTGAAGGATGCAGGCTTCAAAGGCCGGCTCCTCATGCTCACTTCCAAGGGCGGTGTAATGGATTTTGAAGACCTGGCCGGTGCACCCATCCACGCAATCGGATCAGGTCCCTCCATGGCCCCCATTGCGGGCCGTCACTACGCCCAAAGGGACGCCAAGGCCGGCACCGCCATCGTCACCGATACCGGTGGAACGACTTATGATGTGAGCCTGGTCCGGCGAGGTGTCATTCCCATGACGCCCGAGACCTGGCTGGGGCAACGCTACCGGGGTCACATCGTAGGGTTTCCCTCTGTGGATGTGAAGAGCATTGGCGCGGGAGGCGGGAGCATCGCCTGGGTGGACGAGGGCGGCCTCCTGCATGTGGGGCCCATAAGTGCAGGGGCCGTGCCCGGGCCTGCCTGCTACGGGAAGGACGGGACGAGGCCCACTGTCACAGACGCATCACTGGTACTCGGCTACATCGACCCTGCATTTTTCCTGGGCGGCACCATGAAACTTGATGTTGAATACGCGGCAAAGGCCATTGACAAAGAAGTAGCACGTCCCCTGGGGTTGGACCTCCTGGAGGCGGCATCGGCCATCCTCAGACTTGCCACAGAAAATATGGTGAGTGCGATCGAAGAAATCACCATTCACCAGGGGATTGATCCACGCAGCGCAGTAGTGGTCGGGGGAGGAGGGGCCGCAGGACTCAATGTAGTAGCTATCGCCCGGCGGCTTGGCTGCACCACGATAATTATCCCGGAAGTGGTTCCGGCACTGTCTGCTGCAGGGGCGCTCATATCCGATCTCCATGCCGACTACCGTTCCCTTTTTTATACCTCCACCCATAGCTTCGACTTTGATGGGGTAAACGCCGCCCTGGACTCCCTGGAGGCCAAATGCCAGACATTCCTGAAGGGACCGGGGGCGGATGCGACAGAAAAATCCATCGAATTCTTTGCAGAGGCACGCTACCGCGCCCAGATCTGGGAAATCGATCTTCCCCTTCAAACGACCCGGTTCAAGACACCCGAGGATGTCGCCCAGGTACGCCTGGACTTCGATCGCCTCCACGAAGAGATATTTGCTTACTGCGACAAGGGTTCGGAAGTACAGTTTGTCGGGTGGCGTGCAACCGCCCGATGTAAACTGAGCGAAGGGGAGCTTGGGAAACTTGCAAAGGATAAGATCTATGAAGCCAAGATACTCCCATCGCGCAAGGCCTACTTCAGTGGCGCCGGGATGGTGGACACCCGTATAGCACTTTTTGATACCATGGCACCCGATGATCCCCTGGAGGGACCCGCCATCATTGAATCGCCCTTGACCACTGTCGTCATCGATCCGGGCGCAAAGGTTGTGCGCAAGGAGAGTGGCAGCCTGGTCATTGTACCCTAAGGGTTCGCGCAAAAATAAGTTCGCAGAATTGGCGCCCAGATTTGGGGCAGATTTGTTTGCCCCGATTGAGCAAAGCCGCAGCAATAGTAGTACTATTTCGAGGATTTTGCGATTGAGGTGCAGGCAAAGATGACCTGAAGATGGGATGCGAAAATGTGAAGTTATTTTTTCGCGAGCCCTAAACATCACCCGGCCAAAATGGCCTGTTTGGGGTTTGCCAATCGTTGAAAGGGAGGATACTGAAAAAATGACCGCAGCGAATGGAAATGGAAATGCCAAAAACGCCGGTGGCAATGAATCAATCACCCTGGACCCCATCACCATGGCAGTCCTGAATAAGCGGTTCGAGACCATTACCACCAAAATGGCCAACACGCTTTTGCGCACGGGAAGGTCGGGTGTTCTCAATCTTGCCAGGGACTTTTCCACGAGCATTGTCACCCGGAATTGCGAACTCCTTAGTGGGGCTGAATCCTTGCCCATTCACCATCTGAGCGGTGCAGACCTTATGGCCCGTGCAATGATTGATTTACACCCTGAACTCCGGAGGGGAGATGCCTTTTTGCACAACTCGCCCTACCATGGGTGCTCCCATCCTGCCGACCACACGATCCTGGTCCCTGTGATAGACGATGAGGGTGTCCACCACTTTACCCTCTGGGTGAAGGCACATCAGGCCGA
>JAFDIX010000229.1 GCA_019307805.1 Deltaproteobacteria bacterium
GGGTTTTCTCGTCGGGCAGAAATGTAATGGGTTGTTTGGACATTCTTGACCTGAAATTTTCTTTTTTTTTTTATATTCCTATATCATTAACATGTGGGATATTGAACAGAATAATGCCTTGATGGTAGATCAAGGGGTATGTTTTCTATTGACATACTATATGTTGTGCTCTAACATTAGGCCCTTCCTGCATATCATGTTTGTTGTCTTGAATATTCCCTTTCCAAGCTTTTCACAAAGCGCAGCCTTCCAGGAGGTCGGGCATGGCCCAACAGAGTAAAATTTTGGTAACGGAAAATGGTACGCTGGATCTTTCAGCCTATCGGTGGGATGATCTCCTGTTCTCTGATCTGCTCTCCAAAGAGAGTGCCATTGACTTTGATCAGGCCAAAGTGATCAGTGAATCCCTGCGGGAAGAGATCCGCAAGATGGAACGTCAGACCATCACGATCCCCCTGCTGGAGAAGATCATCGAGGCCAAACTCCTGGAATACGGTATCGCCAAGCCGGCGCTCATCAAACTCGAAAGCGCCATGTTCATTCGGGCGGAGCCGACCCTTTCCGAGAACGCCAGAACGGTCCTGGAAAGGAGATACCTTAAAAAAGATGCCGATGGAAATGCCATAGAGACTCCCGGTCAGATGTTCAGACGGGTGGCAAAGCACATTGCCAAGGCCGAAAAGCAATATAGCGATGATGTTCAGGCCAAACGCATGGAGGATCTCTTCTATGATATGATGACGAATTTTGAGTTCCTGCCCAACTCCCCAACCCTCATGAACGCGGGCCGAAGCCTCGGACAGTTGGCGGCCTGTTTCGTGCTTCCCGTGGAAGACAGCATGGAGGCGATTTTTGACACATTGAAGAATGCCGCCCTCATCCACAAATCAGGCGGGGGGACCGGATTCGCCTTTTCCCGACTCAGGCCCAAGAACAGCCGGGTAGGGACCACCGGTGGGGTGGCCTCCGGACCGGTGTCCTTTATGAAGATATTCAACACGGCGACCGAACAGGTCAAACAAGGGGGTACCCGTCGCGGGGCCAACATGGCCTTACTGAAGGTGGACCACCCCGATATCCTGGAATTCATTCACTGTAAAAAGGAAAAGACAGATCTCACAAATTTCAACATTTCTGTGGGGGTCACGGATGCCTTCATGGATGCCGTTCGGGAAGAAAGAGACTATGACTTATTTGACCCGAGGAATGGGGATCGGGTCGGTTCTTTGAACGCCGGGGAGGTCTACCGGTCATTGGTACACCAGGCCTGGGAAAATGGCGACCCCGGAGTCATCTTTCTGGACAAGACCAACCGTGACAACCCCACTCCCCAACTGGGGGAAATCGAGAGCACCAATCCCTGTGGGGAGCAGCCCCTCCTCCCCATGGAGGCATGTAACCTGGGCTCCATAAACCTGGCCAAGTTCGTGAAGGAGAGCGACGGCAGCGCCGCGCTTGATTACGACGCCCTGAGGGAGACCGTTCGACTGGCGATCCGCTTTCTGGATGATGTGATCGACATGTCCATCTACCCCCTTCCGGAGATCCAAAAGATGGTGCAGGGAAATCGCAAGATTGGCCTTGGTGTGATGGGTTTTGCAGATCTTCTCTATCAAATGAAAATCCCCTACTACTCGGACAGGGCCCTCGCCATGGCCGGAGATATCATGGGGTTTGTCCAGGAGGAATCCCACGAAGCCTCCCGGGCCCTTGCCATTGAGCGGAGCACCTTTAAAAATTTTGACAAAAGCATCTTCCGGGACATGGAGAATTGTTGCTTTAGAAATGCTACCACAACGACCATCGCGCCCACCGGCACATTGAGTATCATCGCAGGGTGTTCGAGCGGCATAGAACCCCTCTTTGCCCTCAGTTTTGTGAGGCGTGTGATGGACGACGATGAACTCATGGAGGTCAATCCCTATTTTGAAAAAGTGGCCCGGGAGGGGGGGTTTTTGAGTGACCGCCTCATGGACAAGATCTCCCGCGCCGGGAGTATTGCGGATATGGAGGAGATCCCGGCGGATGTCAGGGAAGTCTTTGTCACGGCCCATGATATCGCCCCGGAATGGCATGTGCGAATGCAGGCCGCCTTTCAGAAATATACCGACAATGCCGTCTCCAAAACCGTCAATCTGCCCAAGGACGCGACAACGGAAGATGTGCGGAAGGTTTACGACCTTGCCCATAAACTGGAATGCAAAGGCGTGACCATCTACCGGGACGGCAGCAAGGAAAACCAGGTTCTCAGCTACGATGAGAGCGGAGAAGCCAAGCCGCTCTCCATTGCTGATGTCAAGGACCGGCCCGAGACACTTGATGGGTTTACTACAAAGATGATGACCGGGATGGGCAATCTCTATGTGACTGTCACAGAGTACGAAGGCGCGCCTTTTGAGGTCTTCGCTACCATTGGCAAATCAGGAAAATCTACCACGGCCAAGACAGAGGCCATAGGAAGGCTGGTATCCCTGGCACTTCGTTCCGGGGTGAATGTGGAAAAAATTATAGGGCAACTCAAAGGGATTTGCGGAGAACACCCCGTCTTCCAAAAAGATGGCCTTATCCTTTCCATACCGGATGCCATAGGTCAGGTTCTGTCGAAAAGATATCTTGACGGCAAACATCAGAAGCGCATATCCAAACATGAGAACAGCCTGCTGGGTGAGACCTGTCCGGAATGCGGCCAGACCGTCAGCTTTGAAGAGGGATGCGCCACATGCCATTTTTGTGGTTTCACAAAGTGCGGCTAGGCCTTGGTGTCGTTGAAAAAGAAATAATCAGACCCCGATGAAATAGGCTCCGCATTTCATTGGGCAAGCAGGATTAACAGAATGAATCAGACAGGATTAACAGGATAAACAGGATCACTTTTTTTGTTTTAGCCACCCGTTTGTTTCACTCACTAGACACACACAGACTATACGTCTGACGACTTGTCAGACGTATATATGTCATGCCCTGCGGGCAAAAAAACCTGTTGAATCCCCGAAGCTTCGGGGCTATTCAGCGGGGTAAATCCTGTCTAATTTTCCTTTCTGCTATGCGCTTTCCTTTCCGCATTCCGCCTTCCGACGTCCGCCTTTCTTCCCCCTACTCCCTGTTATCAAAAACCCGTTGACTCTTCCGCTCAGACCGGGGCAGGTCCCCGTATTCTACAATATCGACGTTTGCGCTCACCAGGATCTGATTTTTGATTTCGCCTCCAATTCGCTTGCCCAGGTTATCGTCCTCACTGCTGTCCCCATCCTGGGCACGCTCCACCTTGAGGGACATGTAGTCCCGACCATCTTCCCTGCGATCCAGGATAATCTGAAATTCACTCCCGATCCCTGGAATCCCCGACAGGACGTGATCTATCTGGCCGGGATAGATATTCACCGCACGGAATATGATCATATCATCGGAGCGCCCGAGTATGCGATCATGCCTTGGCATGATGGATCCGCACGGACACTCGCCCGGTATCAACCGTGTGAGGTCCCGGGTTCGATAGCGAATGAGGGGAGCCGCCTCCTTTTTCAAGGTGGTCACCACCATTTCTCCGATCTCACCCTCGGGTACCGGTTTGAGGGTCTCGGGATCCAGTATTTCCAGGACAAAATAATCCGCCCAGTAGTGGATCCCGGTGTGGTACACACAGTCCAGTCCGGTTCCGGGTCCGTAAAGCTCTGTCATCCCGGGAATATCGAACATATCCTCAAGGCCCAGCAGATCTTTAATACGCTTTCTCATGGCATCGCTGGATCGTTCGGAACCAAAGATCATCTTTTTGAGATGTATTTTATCCTTCATGCCCCGCTTGTGTATCTCTTCTCCCAGCAAAAGCCCCATGGATGCTGTAGCGACCATCACGGTGGTCTGAAAGTCCTCCAGAAATTGACACTGCATGTCCATGTTCCCTGGACCTGCAGGAATAGCCATGGCGCCAAAGGCCTCACATCCGGCCTGAAAACTGACACCGGCGGTCCAAACGCCATACCCCACGGCGAGTTGGACCCTGTCTTCACTGGTGAGTTGTGCTGTTTCATAACAACGGGCAAAAAAATGGGTCCAATCATCAATGTCTTTTTGGGTGTAACAGAGTATCTTTCGTTTTCCCGTAGTACCTGAAGAGGCATGAATGCGGACCACCCTGTCAAAAGGGACGGAGAGAAGGGGAAATGGATATCCCTCTTTCAAATCATTGGCCGTGGTAAAGGGAAGACGTTCCAGATCATCCAGAGACCCGATGTCTTGAGGCGTGACACCCGCCTCATCCAGTCTCTTCCGGTAAAAGGGGGAGCCGTTATACACATGGCTCACTGTCCACTGAAGATCTTTGATTTGCTCCTCTCTGAGTTCATCAAGGGTTTTGACCGTGGGCATAAATGTCTTTGTCATGGTTCTCCTCATTCATGCAGAGTGAGAGGTTAATGGACCATGTTCGGTATCACCAAAACAATTTCAGGAAAAATAATGAGTATGATTGTACAGACAATACAGGCCAACAGAAAAAAAGATGCGCTCTTAAAAATGGTTCCCAGAGGAATTTCCGGGGCCAGTGCCTTGACCACGTAAATATTGACTCCCACCGGAGGTGTTATGGCCCCCATGGTTGTGACCATGGTAATCACGATGGAGTACCAGATCGGGTCAAAACCCAGGGCCATGCCCAGGGGAAAGAAAATAGGAATCGTCAGCACGAGGAACCCCAGGGCATCTACAAAACAGCCGCCGATCATATAGATGAGGAGAATAATGGCCAAAATGACATAGGGAGATACCGGGAGGGATGCTACGAAGTCCGCCACCATAAAGGGAAGTCGGGTGATTGCCAGAAAACGGCCAAAAATCAAGGCCCCGGTGACCAGGACAAAGGCCATGCAGGATATCTTGAGCGTATCTTTGACGGAACTCATGATACCCTCCCAGGTCAGCCTGCGAGACGGTATTGTCACAATCAGTGTCAACATGACCCCGGCGGCCCCGGCCTCTGTGGGGGTGAATACGCCGGCATACAGACCGCCGATCACCAAAACAAAAATCGCGAGGGCTTCCAGGACGCCTGTGAGGGAAATGAATTTTTCTTTTAAACTCGTCCTCGGACCGGCCGGGCCGAACTCGGGCCAGATGCGGCATAAAACGACGATGGTCAGAACGAAAAGGATCCCCAAAAGAATCGCCGGCAGGATGCCCCCCAGGAAGAGCTTGATGATGGACTGTTCCGTCTGCAGGCCGATGATGATGAGCAGGACACTGGGAGGCATCACGGTACCCAGGGTGCCGCCCGTCACCACGGTCCCGCTGCTCAGTCTTGTATCATAGTTGTACTTTTTCATCTGGGGCAAGGCAATCGCACCCATGGTCGCCGCAGTTGCCGTATTGGACCCGCAGATGGCGGCGAAGAGCTCGTCGGCCCCGATGGTTGCAATGGCAAGTCCCCCCCGCCAATGTCCGAACCATTTGTATGCCGTGTTATAGAGTTTTTCAGCAATGCCGGAATTGAACGCCAGGTAGCCCATGAGGATGAAAAGGGGTATTACGGTGAGCCCGTATTTTGAAAATGTGGCCCATATGTCCGTCCCCACCATGTTGATGGCCGCCTTGAAGGAGACCACCAGGGCAAAGCCGCAGAACCCGAGGACAATGATACCGAGGATTCCAAGCAGTGCCGGGCTCATCCTTCATCCTCCTTCTCGGCAAAGAACACTTTCAGGAAATCAACCAGCAGGGCTAGGGAGAGCGCAAGGCAACCCAGGGAGACGCCATAGGTGAAAGGGTAATAGGCAAATCTCAAGGTTTCTGTCACCTCACCCGTCTGCAAGAGGGTGGTACCGTATTTAGCGATTTGCCAGGACGCGACGGCGAAGAATGCGGCACAAACCAGATAGTTGATACATTTCAGTATTTTCTGTGTACTTTTTGAGAATCGCAACACCAGGATATCCACCGCAATGTGGGAACGATTGATCTGGGCATATCCCAGGGCAAAGGCCGTTACGATGGCGCCAAAATACCCCATGAGTTCAAAGGTCCCTCTCAATGGGACCCATACCAGACGAAGAATGATGTTTGCACAGGTGATGAAGATCATCCCCCCAAGGAAGCAGGCCGCTATCCATACCAGAATTCGATTGAGGATTTGACTTATCCTGTCAAGCGTTTCCAATTCCGCCCTCCAACTTTCGCAATCAGGACTCCCCGTCCATATCCTTTCTTCAGTC
>JAFDIX010000957.1 GCA_019307805.1 Deltaproteobacteria bacterium
AGGGAGTTGCCCAAATGCCAATTTATGAATATCATTGTGAAAACTGCAATTATAATTTTGAATTCCTTGTCTTTGGCTCTGAAAAGCCGGTTTGTACTTCATGCAGCAGTAAAAAAGTGGTTAAGCTGATGTCAGCATGCGGCTTTGTCAGCAAGACTGCCGGTGGAGAAACCGTATCCTCTTCCGCTTCTTCATCAGCATGTAGTGGGTGCGCGGCAACGAGCTGTTCGAGCTGTAGTAGCAACTAATGAACAGACCCAACATTAAAATAGGCACCAGAGGAAGCAAACTTGCTCTCTGGCAGGCCAATTGGATCAAGACCGAACTTAATAAAAACATCCCTTCCCTCTCAATCGAGATTGTCGTCATTAAAACAAAAGGGGACAAAATTCTCGATGTTCCTTTGGCCAAAGTCGGCGGCAAAGGACTTTTTGTAAAAGAAATCGAGGAAGCCCTTTTAGACGGACGCGTTGATCTTGCCGTTCACAGTATGAAAGACATGCCGGCAGATTTGCCGGTGGGCCTTTGCATAGGACCGGTTCCAAAGAGGGAAAACCCTGCAGATGTTCTTATCTCCAAAAACGGACTTCTGCTTTCTGAGCTCGAACCTCAAGCCCGTATAGGTACAAGCAGTCTAAGACGCGGTTCCCAGATCAAACATGCAAAACCTAACTTTATTATATTTCCTTTAAGGGGAAATCTCGACACGCGCATTAAAAAACTTGAAACAAGCGATTTAGATGCCATTATCCTGGCAGCAGCAGGAGTAAAACGCCTTAATCTTGCAAACAAGATAACCGAATATCTTGATTACGATGTTATGCTCCCTGCGGTTGGTCAGGGCGCCTTGTGCATTGAAATCAGGAAGCACGATCTTGAAATTGAAAAGATCGTATCACAATTGAACCATCCGGATACACGGGCGGTTGTTATGGGAGAGCGGGCATTTTTACGCACTCTGGGAGGAAGTTGCCAGGTGCCTGTAGCAGCTTATGGGGAAATAAACAAAAACACATCTGAAAGTTTAGGAATAGAGCTTGCACAGCGCCTTCTTTCAAAGGGTGCCGATAAAATACTGGAAAAGCTGAAAGCAAATGAACAATAAAAAATTATCAGGAAAAGTTTATCTTGTTGGAGCCGGGCCCGGTGATCCAGGATTGATAACCGTAAAGGGACTCGAATGCATCAGTATGGCAGATGTTATCATTTATGATTACCTGGCATCCCCGTTTCTATTGAAACACGCCTCTAACAATGCTGAAGTAATATATGTCGGGAAAAAGGGGGGAGATCATACCCTGTCTCAGGAAAAGATAAATGCCCTTATAGTTGAAAAAGCAAAAGAAGGTGCAACGGTTGCACGCCTCAAAGGTGGTGATCCTTTTATCTTCGGAAGAGGAGGGGAAGAAGTTCAGGTTCTGGTAGAAAATAAAATTGAGTTCGAGATCGTGCCTGGTGTGACTTCGGCAATTGCAGCCCCGGCTTATGCAGGGATACCCCTTACACACAGAAAATTCACATCTACCTTGGCCTTTATTACGGGGCATGAAGATCCTGACAAGACAGAATCAAATATCGACTGGGCGTCTATTTCAAAGGGCATTGGCACTCTTGTTTTTTTGATGGGAATAAAAAATCTACCGAACATTACTCAAAAGCTTATTAAAAATGGCAGATCAGCAAAAACACCTGTAGCACTGGTACGCTGGGGAACAACAAATAGGCAGGTTACTGTTACCGGGACCCTCGATACGATTGTCCATCAGGCAGATAAAATCGGCATGAAACCGCCAGCAATTATTATTGTAGGTGAAGTCGTCAGTTTGCGGCAAACCATGAAGTGGTTTGAAAAACGGCCGCTGATGGGAAAGAAAATCGTTGTAACACGAGCCCGTGAACAGGCAAGTGAACTTACCAGGCTTCTATCCGATCTTGGCGCTGAGTGCCTGGAATGCCCGACTATTGAAATACAACCTCCTGATGACCTTAAACCCATTGACATGGCAATTAAAAACCTTTTATCTTATGACTGGCTGATCTTTACCAGTGTAAACGGTGTAAAATTCTTCTTTGAAAGACTCTTCGCAAAAGGCATGGATGTCCGCGCACTTCACAATTTACAAACTGCAACCATAGGCCCTGCAACAGCTAAAAAACTCCTGGATTTTGGGTTAAACAGCGATATTGTTCCTGAAACTTACAGGGCTGAGTCTATTGTTGAAGCTTTTGGGAAAAAAGAAATAAGCGGGAAAAAAATACTCCTGCCTCGGGCTAAGGAAGCAAGACCGATCCTTCCGGTTGAACTCGGGGAAATGGGTGCCATTGTTGATGAAGTTACCGCATATTGCACAAAAAAAGTTGCTGATAGTGCCAATTTTCTATTAAAAAATTTTCAAGAAAAAAAAATAGATCTGATAACTTTTACAAGTTCATCAACAGTAAAAAATTTCCACGAACTTTTGCCTTCTGAAAATCTCAAAACCCTTATGTCTGGTGTTACCATTGCAAGTATCGGCCCCATAACTGCAGAAACTGCTAAAAAAACAGGGTTTGATGTTCACATCGTTGCAAAATCTTTCACTATTAAAGGGCTGTGCGAAGCAATTTGTGCTGTGATGTACCCTGCAACGATTGTGCCCGCCACAGTAACCACGGTCAGCACTATCACGTATCTTAAACCAAAATAAGAAATCATTACAGGCAAAAGAAAAGGCTTTACAGCCCTGCTGTTTATAAAAATTGCTATTAAAGAATTTGCAGCTCCTTTTTCCCGAAGTTCTTTAAGCAGTGGGTACCATGCATAAACAGGTCCCATGGAAATGATCCCTGCTGCTGATGAAAGCATTATTCCTTTAATACCTGACTTTTTCCCGAAAAACTTTACAATATGTGCGGGCTTTAAAAAAAGATTAAAAGCCACCAAAAGAATGAAAACAAAGCCAAGGGGTATAATTATATTAAGAAATATCTTTTCGCTGCTTTTAAATGCTGCAATAGCTTTCTCAGGCATAACAGCAAAAAGGAATCCGTAAACCATCAGCATCAAAACCGGGAATAGAATAAGCCGAATCGTACGTTTTTTCCATGTAATGCTCTTTGATTTTTCTTTGTTCATTTAAATTTACCACCTTGTATATGGAACTTAGAACGATGCCATCGGTTATATTTTTTACGAGTTCATCAAGTTTAAAACTGTTACAGTTACGCCGGCTACAGCTATAGACATAAAAAAGGATACAACATTTCGGACCACGGCGAACTTTCTACCCAAAGCTGATATTTCTGCCGGAATCTGTACCAAACCCACAGTCACCCATGCTACAATAACAGCAGTAACTGCAAACAGGCTGACACCGTATTTAAGCAACTCTCCTCCTATGACATAACTGTTTACAGGATTTCCAGCGAAAATACTGCCGAAACATGCTCCCCAAAGGGTGTCAAAAACTGCATCGCCGGAAAAAACTAAAGATAAAATCTCTTTTGATATTAGTACATTAAACAGGCCTATGAGCAATACAACACCTGCCAGTGTGGGCAGAATGTTGACAAACTGTCTGGCTGAGCTTTTAAATGCTCCAGCCAGCGCTGCTTTATTATTTTCACTGGTCCATGAATCTGGTTTATGATCAACTTTAGTGATATTTTTTAACTCACTCTCTTTATATCTTGCCACAGCCTCGTTAACGATACCTTCAACACCGGTTACTATCTTGATTCCATTTTTAGTGAGATGACCCATTGCTGTCGGGCTGCAGTATCCAGTCAAAACTGTGTCAACTTTTTTGCTGACAACAAGTACAATCGCCTGCACACCTGCACCCCTAGTACTTGAAGCGCCTGGATTCGGTATAGACTCAAAAGCCATGGTTTCTTTATCAACAATTACAAAGTATTTTGAGGTTCCAAACCTTTGTCCTACTTTAGATTCCAGAAATGGACCTTCGGCCGAAACTGCAATTTTCAAGATTACCTCCAAGTTCCAGGCTTCGCCTTCGGCTACGCCCGGCAAGCCAGTCTCTGTCTGAGTATAAGTTGCAGGTTGCCCGTTTTTTTAACAAGTAGCCAGTATCGAGCACAGAGTATCAAGTAACGAGCAACGAGCACAGTCTATTTCAACCATAAAGTCATAAAGAATTCAAAGGAAAAAGTATGAAAATAAACATATGTTGACCATCTACTGATTTTTAGTGTATTAAATATAGTTGGGAAGTCAGAAGCTATGAACAACTATCTTGAAAAACTGCCGTCATTTGTCGATACAATCGAATCCATAAAAGAGACGATTATCGCAAATGTAGTATTAATCGGCCAG
>JAFDIX010000230.1 GCA_019307805.1 Deltaproteobacteria bacterium
GGCACGTTAGCAGTCCGCCAAGGGTGTCGATCACCACCTCTTCGCGCCCGCTCTCCTGCAGAAAGAGCCACCCCATGCAACGGCTGGCGTTCCCGCAAGCCTCTACTTCGCGTCCGTCCGGGTTGAAGATCCGTAAAAAAGCGTATGCCTTGGTGTCTGCCGATCCGTGTCGCGGGGGGGCGACGATCAGCAGTTCATCGCCCCCCACTCCTTCGCGCCGGTCGCAGATCCGGACGATCTCTTCAGAAGTCGGCCTGTAAGGTTGCCGGCGTCCGTCCACGACAATAAAATCATTGCGCAGGCCGTGCATCTTAATAAACGGTCGCCCGCGCCCGACGACTCCAGCCTCCATTTCGGTAAAAGGGATATTTTGACTCATCGATTCGTTTTCCTCCTGCACTGCATTTAAAAAAGGCCTCCAAAACGCGGGCTAATTCGGTCGACATCCTAAAATGCGGATTAAATCGGCAAGGACCGACACAGGGCCGAAGAAGGTTAAACACCGATTTCTTCTGAAACCATCAACCGGTTTTGCACATTTTCCAACACCTTATCTGCGTTGTTTCTGATGTTATGGATATTTTGTCAAGTAATAATTTTGTTCAGTTCCATTCTTTCTAAGGTTTGCCTGCGGTATTTCAGGGTCCGTACAGCACTTCGCCGGCATGATCATCGCAATTAGAGTCTGCCAAGCGCCTGTTTTAAATCCGCAATAATGTCCTCAGGGTTTTCCAAGCCAACAGAAAACCGAATCAATCCATCATCAATTCCGGCTTCGGCTCGCTCCTGCGGCGTCATGTGCTCGTGGGTAATGGTCGCCGGATGCATGCAGATGGTTTTGGTGGTACCGAAGGTGACGGCGTGAACAACCAAATTAAACGCATCCATCACTTTTGCAGCACCCAATATTCCGTTTTGCACAACAAATGAAAGCAGACCGCCGTGGGCTTCCATTTGTCTTTTTGCCAGTTCGTGCTGGGAGTGGGTCTGCAGACCTGAATAATTAACGTGCTTCACTTTTGGGTGTGACGATAAAAATTCGGCGACGGTCTGTGCGTTTGCACTGTGTCGCTTCATCCGCATGGATAGCGTTTCTAAATATTGCAGGGTCATCCAGGCTTCCAGCGGGGGTATTACCGAACCCATAAACTCAGTAGTGTTCCACCGGATATCCTCTATGAGGCTCTCGGGCCCGACGATAGCTCCTCCGATCACGGTTGCGTTGCCTGCCAGAAACTTTGTAATGGAGAGCAAAATAATATCCGCTCCCATTGCCATAGGGGTTTGCAGTGCTGCGGTTGCAGTTGTGTTGTCCACCAATAGCGGGACGTTGTGGGAATGGGCGACTTCGGCAACCGCTGTAATGTCCGTGATAAAAAGACAGGGATTACTGGGCGTTTCGACCCATACCAATTTGGTCTGCCGATCAATCATATCATTCCAGGAGTCAGGATCTCCGGGGTCCTGCACGAATCGGAATTCAACATGGCAGCGCTCCGGGAAAATGGAAGCGGCCTGTTTATAACCCTCTCCAAAGACATTCAGGGATGTCACCACATTGTCACCCGGGCGCGCGATGGTGAAGATAAGATTAAATAATGCCTGGGATCCCGAACCGGCGGTAATGCAGGCCTCACCGCCTTCAAGCGATGCCAAGCGTTCTTCCAGCAAAGTATTGGTGGGCGTGCGGGTGCGGCCGTAAACCGGGCATGGAATTTTATCGAAGTTCATATAGGGAAAGGTCATAGATTGGGTAATGGGCGGCACAAAGGATCTGAACGGTTCCAAATCCTGCAGGGGATGAAAACCGGCATGCAATGCCCGGGTGTCAAAGCCAAGATCGCCATCTTCCCGTTCCTGCCGTTGATCTTCAAATTTATATTTCCATGGATCTCGCATAAAAAAAGGTTTTTCGTCTTTCATCTTAACTCCTCTAAACAGCAAATACCGATACCTATTTTCTTCCTGCTGCTATTTCCAGTATTTTATCAATTTTGGCGTCAACCTCAGGCGGCAAGGGTTCAGGTTGATGGGTTTCAATGATTTTCCTAATTTTTTCTTTGGCCAGCTGCCCCATACTTTTTGCTCCCTGGTCCTTCCAGTCTTCGTATGTCTTTCGGTCGGTTAAATCAGGCTGCCAGTTTTCACGGAAATGATCAAGCGTGTGATCATCGCTGAGAAAATGCCCCCCCGGACCCACTCGTTTTATACTGTCGACGGCCAGATTTTCCTTATCCACCCGTATCCCTTCCATCATGCGTCTTACCTGGCCGATGAACTCGTCACACAGCACCAGCAAATCGAACGAATAGGTGAGGCCGAATTCCAGGTAACCGAGATCATGCACGAGATTGGTCCCCATCCAGCCGGACATCATGATGTAGGTGGCTGCCTCATTAACCGCCTGTTCATCCGCCAATTTGGAAGCACTGCACCCCCCAAATCCCCAGGTCGGAAAATTGTATAGGCAGCGACCGATTTGACAGAGACCGGCCTGAGTGATCATCGCTTCAGGGGATGAATAAGTGGGCTGCATACTTTGCATGTCCATGGGAGACATTCCGGCACCGAAAATAAAGGGGGCACCGGAATTTTTAAGCTGATGGATGACGAGCCCTGTTAAAATTTCGGCGTTGGCCTGGGCAATGGCACCGGCCATGGTCACCGGACTTGTTCCACCTGCCATGATTCCCGGTGAGTAATTGGTGGGCAGATTGTTTTCTGACATGAACATAAGCTTTTCCAGGGCTTCATTTATATGCACCAGGGGTGAGGTCGGTTCGTCATACAGAACGAAAATGGGCTTGCGACTGAGTTCTTCACGCCCGCCTACTACTGCCGCTGCAATATCTATGATATCATTTAGCGATGTCTTATCAGCTGCTGTTATTACCTGGGGTTTGGTTGTATTACGGATCATAATGGCGTATTTGTACTGGTACTGAAGTTCACTTGCAAAATCAGGTGCCAGACCATTAGACATGGTAAAGTCAATATTCGGCAACGCATCCACCAATCTGACGGCATTTTCAACATCCCCGGACAGAAATTCTCTGCGCTCCCCGGTAAAACTGTCCAGCAGGTTGGGACAGTCGGAACCTGTGCCGTAATACACGTTTCGTCCCTCCAGAAACATAGAGGGTCTACCGTTTCTATCATAAATCGTTACCCTTGACGGTGCGGACCGTATGGCCTTCTCAACTAAACCGCTTGGGACAAACACCCTCTTTTCGTCCTGCACGTAGGCTCCTGCCCTATGCAAAAGTTCCAGTGATTTCTCGTGATGGATTATCGTTCCGCAATCTTCCAGGATATCGAGGGCGGCAGAATGGATGTCGCGCATTTGTTCTTCGTTTAGATACTCCAGCGGGGTTGAGTTGAATCGCCTCACATTAAGATCCATTGATTAAAATCCTCCTTTGACGTTAATCTCCAACTTGATCCGGCGGAATTTTTATGTCTGCACTTTTTCATAATCGTATTTTTTTGTGTGAAAAGGGATCCGATCTGCTCTTTCCACCAATAAATGGTCCCACCGCTACCTTCCCCGCATGTCAATACCTTACCCCCATCGATCTAATCTTGGCCCAAAAGGGACGACCACCATATCATGAGGCGCCTTTTCCATTGACACACAAGGTAAAATCCCCTTTACTTCAGCCCGCAAAAAGGGAATTCTTATCAACTCAACAATCCCTCCACATTCTTTTTAAAGCCCGCTCTGGCCACGGATATATCTACTCCCAGTGCACTTGCATGCGATTCAGTTCTTTGATGACGTCCGGAGCTAACTGTGCCGGTTGGTGAGCCATGGCCTCTTGGGTGAGTTCGCGCAGCCGTTCTTCAAAGCGTTTTGCGCCAGCGTCTCTCCACTGGTCATAAACCATACGCTCAAAAAGTTTTGAATACCGTACCTTGCGGAAATGTTTCATGGTGTGTTCCTCCTGCAAATAGTGCCCGCCCGGCCCAACACGATCGATCAGATCAATTGCCAGGGTTTCATCCGTCAGCGGCAAACCGTTCATGAACTGATTCACATTATGAAGAATCTCATTGGCAAGCACCATAAATGCCGGAGAGACTAATGATCCGTGGTCCATCCAACTGCTGCAGTCATGTACCAGGCCGGATCCAATGGCCGCGGAACTGAGGCATTGAAAGGTCGCTTCGGCGGCGGCCTGGGGATCACAGAATTTGGCATCGGTGCAGCCGGCGGTACCAAAGAAGGGCAGCTCGTAATACTGGGCCATCTGAGCCATGGCACCGACCATCAGGCTCATTTCAGGTGCTCCATAGGAGAAAATCGATGTTTGCATGTCCATTATGGTTGTAAAAGCGCCATAAATAAAAGGGGCGCCCGGCCGGGCAATCTGGGCCAGCACCAGACCGCTCAAAGATTCCGCGCTTCCCTGCACGATGGTGCCGGCAAAGGTGGCCGGCGCGGAACCGCAGGCCTGGGGTGCCGGAAAGTTGATGAGGGGAATGCCGTGTTCGACCGTGAAAAGCATTTTATCCACAGCCGGATCATAATACTCCAGAGGTGAAATCGGCTCCGAATATTGAACAATGGTCGGAGCTTTTTCGAAATTCTCTTTGCCCCCGCAGATCAGCAGGGCCATTTCGTAGATGTCGCGTTCACTGTTTGTGTCCTTGCAGCAAAAGACCAGCGGTTTTTCACAGTAAGTCAGGGCTTGGCGCACAATGACGCGGTCGGCGATGTCCGGCGGTTGATCGTCGGCCATGCCGATGATCATGGACCAGTGAAAATTGGGCAATGCATCTGCCAGGGTGGCTGTGATGCGGCAATGCTCGCTGGTGAAACGCGTACGCTCATCCGTGATGGGGTCCAAATAATCAATACAATCCAAACTGGGTCCGAACCAGGATTTGTCTCGCTCCAAAAAGACGGACCGTTCACCGTTGCGTTTTCCCAGTACGACGCGGGAGGGCGCTTTGCGGATGGCATCCTCCACCATCCAGGCAGGTATGCGGACCCGGTCACCTTCCACACTGGCACCGGCTCCATCCAGCAACTCCACGCCCCTCGGATGCGTCATCTTAACACCGGTTCGTTCCAAAACTTCCAATGTGGCCATATGAATCTGCATAATTTGGTCGTCATTGATTACCCTCAGTTTTGGTTTAAAATTTAACTCCGGTAATTGCATGTCCATATTTGATCTTCCTTTCTGTTTATCTACCTTTTTTCTATGAGGCTGTCCGAGAATGGCTATTTTCCATCCCGCTACTAGCGGGACGTCAGACTCAAATTATAATCCTCGAAATACTTTAATCTATGTATGCCTGTCCCGCTGTATTTAATCGGGGTGGTTATAATTTTCGCCTTCCTTGATCTTGTAAAAACTATCTCATTCTCAGACAACCTCCTAGGATTCATTTCTCATGAATAAATCTGGAATCCGAACCGGGAAAATTCAGATTTTTGATAAATAATTCCTGGAAGCTCATTTTTTCCGCCAGGGGCAGATGCTCGACACTCTGCACCTGTTTTTCAAGATACTCTCTTAAGGAAGCGTTGAGCAGCATCAGGGCACATCCGGTTTTAGAGGTGTTACCGGCAAAACGGACTTTGCGGGCCAGTTGTTGCGGAATC
>JAFDIX010000958.1 GCA_019307805.1 Deltaproteobacteria bacterium
GAGCCTCAGGCTGTCACTGATCGTCGAGGGTATTGAAAACGTCAAACAGTTGAACTATTTCAGACAACAGGGTTGTGAAGTCATGCAGGGCTTTCTGTTCAGCAGGCCGGTAGCGGCAGAAGATATACTTGAAATACTGAATAGCCACACGATACCGGGAAGCTTTAACGTGGTGAAATAAACGCCCTACCTGTCTTCAGCCGACTCTGGCGGCTTGCTCTCATAAAAACCCGGCGCGGGCGGCGGTGGATAATAAGGCATATACAAAGGTGCCGGAACAACCGGACTGTATGGATAGTTATACACACCCGGGCCAAAACCAACAGCCGGCGGCGGGCGATTATAGAAGTCGGCCCGGTTATCAACACCCTTGATACGATTCCCAGCGCTTCATCAATAAACGGATCGAGACTGCCCCATTCAGCAGAGCTGCCGATGACTTCTGCGCCATCCTTCATACTGACACGCATCGAATATCCTTCGCCCTGTGTTGCCGTTTTTTCGGAACTAATGTACAGGCCCGGCTCCGGATCCTGCCCCTGCACAACAGCAAGAATGTACTGGTAATTGATATCGTCTTCGCTCTCGACTTCACCCAGCACAACAATGCTGAACTCTCCCAGCTTGTAGCGGCGTTTGGGTATTGCAGTCTTGAAAGCAGGTTTACTCACAGGTTGACCCGGATTGCTGTTATACCTACAGGGTAGGCATTATCCGCAAATCCTTCAAGCACAATCACATATGGACCTGCTAATCATGTGGCCCGGATGAAGGCCTGCAAGGCCGGAATCCGGGGAACCTGCGTATATGTCCCGGATTACGCTCGGCAATTGCTCCTGCATTGCTCTACCTCCTGCATCCCTGCAGTCGTGCGCTTCATCCGGGCTACACGATTATTGCCACAGAGTTCACAGAAACCAGGGAGTAAAACCTTCCTCGCGCAAAGAGTACATGGAAGATTGAAGGTCTGATAACGGACCTGGAGTTGCCACTCCCGGTCGCAGAAAACTCTGCTTATTCGGAGGTCCTAATCGGCACTGTCCCCAATTCCCGCCATTTAGCTACGCGAAATCAATGTCCAATTCTGGAAATGAAGATTTGGCATTCTGCACAAGCTACATTTGAAGCCAGGGAAGCTCCAGTTGTACCATTCCCCGCGATCAAATGATTGGCTATCCCAACCAATCCTGGACATAAACTCCAGTCAGTCTGTGCAGCTCTAGCAAATCCTCGCGGAAATAGCTTCGCAGTGATTCAGTTAATCCCAAAGACAACTTGGGGAGCTTAGCGTCCTTGTTTGTTGGCAAGACGATTCTAGATGCTGGGTAAGGGGAGAAACAGTCAATATCAAGAAATTCACAAACCAAGCCAAGAGTTCTCTCATGATGACTGAGCAGCTCATCGTTTCTCAGCAATAGTATTTGACTGCGGTCAAAGTACTGGAGAAATCTGCGGACTTGAACACAATAGTAACCTCTCGAGAGATAAGATCGGACACGGTGTTGACCAGTTGGATTGTTTTCTATGAACTCCTGTTCTAGCTCAATAGCACGGTCAAATGGTTCAGTTTCGCTTCCTCTAGAGAATTCCATTTCCCATTGAGAATATGCACGGGCGACCGGGTCACGCAGCAAGAAGATCAGCCTCATTCGTGAGTTGTATGCTGATATTCTTTCCGCAGATGGAGCCCAGTACAAATAAATGGGCGTCGCCTCGAGCATGATCCGGGTATCAGGGACAGTTTGGAATAATCGCTCATACTCGCGGTAGTTCGGCGGGAATGTTATGAAATTTTCCTTTCTGTCAAAGAAATGAACTTCTTTGATACCATTACGAGGCACTGCAATTTGGGGATGTGTCGATAGAAAGTCGAATAAGGCCGTGGTCCCGCCCTTTTGAGTCCCGCCGATTAGCGCATTCACCTTCAAGTCTGGAATCTCCGAGTTGGGACTCGTTCCGATCTCTCATGCACACGGAGCCCAAACTGAAATGATGAGTACTGCACTTGAGCTTCAAGCATACCTTTTGTAAATCTCCAAACCGGACATTTGCCTGTCGTAATCAAATGGCCGAGTTGGGTCGTATCCCGTCATTAGTCTTTGATTATAATAGTTATTACTAAACTACCGGGTTGGGTGTTTTCGGACGTTTAGCAACAAATCCCGTGGGTTGTGTCCTGTAGTTCTCTCAGGATCCACGTCTCGCGGGAAATTCTTGCCGTTCCCGGCGAAACACCGGCAGAGCGATTTAATGCATGTGTTGCGTCGATCGGTTGAACTGGCAACCCAACCCGGAAGTTTAGTAATAACTATTATAAACAATGACTTAATGACAGTAGACGACCCAACTCGGCCATTTGATTACGACAGGCAAATATCCGGTTTGGA
>JAFDIX010000231.1 GCA_019307805.1 Deltaproteobacteria bacterium
CCATGGGCATAGGCCCCCAGAATATCGCTCTGCATGGCCAAACGGTTGCGATCCCGGGTCACCATCTGAAGTATGGGGTTGAGCCCCATCTGTTTGATGAGAATACATGCCGCCCAACTGGCCATCCTGACCACGGCCGTCTGATTGTCAGTCACATTGATTGCATCAACGTATCCCCTCAGCAGTTCCGCCTTTTCCCTTATCTTCTCCGGCTCCGCCCCACGGGGAGGACCACACTCCGAGGTCACCGCCATGTGTCCGGATACCAGCACCTTTTCTAGTACACTGTCCCCCTTCATATGAGATCCTCTCTGATGATTTTGCGGGGACCACCGTCCCGGCTTGTTCTCCAATCCTTTGCCGACATAATCTCCTCATACCTCGCTACCATGTTGAGTGCCTTCAATCGGTCCCATATGAGCTGCCATGCGCAATCCATGTCAGGGCTGATCTCGCACTTCCCGTTGCTGGAACCCCCGCAGGGACCGTTGAGCAGGCGCTTGGAACACCGTGCAATAGGGCAAATGCCCCCGGTGAGCCCCAGCAGACAATCACCACACCCCTGACATCGCTCTGCCCACACACCCTGCCGCTCGGAGGCTCCCATAAATGCCGTGTTCAGGGCCGGGAAAACGGGCTTTTCCCTGAAACGCCTTGCCACCTCCTGCACTCCGCATCCGCAGGCCATGGAAAGGACCGCCTCCGCACGATCAATCTGATTGACCAGTTCCTCCACATACTCAGGATCGCACTGACGTTCCAGGGTCATCTCCATGACGTCCAGGGACTTCCCCTGCTGCATAAAGGCCATCTGCAGCGCCGAGGACAAAAGTCCCACCTCTTTCCTGCCCCCTGCCGAGCACACGGTGACGCATTCATTGCAGCCCACCAGGAGTATTCGCGTATAGGGTTCTACACACGCAATGATTTCTTTCATCGGTTTGCGTTCTGCTGTAATCATGGGCTCAGAATCCCCCTTAAATGCCTTCCTTTATTGCAAGGTTTCCGTCCTCGGCCACTGACACCCGCTTGACGGGATTGGGACCCAGGGCACGAATCTTTTCCGTGAAATCAATAGCGGTCTGGGCGAAAAAGTCTCCCATGCCGGCGGACATGGTGATCATTTCCAGCCTCTCCCCCCCAATGCCGATATCATCCAGGATCTTCTTCACGTAATTCACGCGGCGTGCGGCCTTCGTATTCCCGTTCTTGAAATGGCAGTCCCCCTCCAGGCAACCCGCCACATAGACGCCGTCTGCGCCCATCTGAAAGGCCTTCATGATGTGAATGGCGTCCACCTTCCCTGTACAGGGGACCCGAATGATCTTGATGTTTGGGGGATAGGCAATGCGCATACTGCCTGCCATGTCCGCCGCCGTATAGGCGCAGTAGTGGCAGCAAAAAGCCACAATAACCGGTTCAAAGTCTTCCATTACACTAGTCCTTCCAGAAGTCCCTCTACCTTTGCCATAATTTGATCGTCTTCATACCGCATCAACTGGATGGCCTTGGCCGGGCAATCCGCAGCACAGATCCCGCATCCCTGACATCGACTGGGGTCGATTTCCGAATAGCCGTCCGCATTGATGAATGGAATGCCAAAGGGGCACGCACGCACACAGATGAGGCAGGCCGCGCATTTCTTGTCATCCACTTTCGCCACCGCAGCCCCTAAATTGATATTCTCCTTGGCCAGGAGGGTCTGGGCGCGCCCCGCAGCGGCCTGGGCCTGGGCAATGCTCTCACGAATGTTTTTCGGTCCGTGGGCCGTCCCTGCCACGAAAAATCCCTGAACCGGCAAATCCACAGGCCGCAGCTTTACATGATCCTCGAGAAAATATCCGTCCGATGTCCTGGGCAGATGAAAGATCATGCCCAGGTCCTCTGTGGATTCATCATCGGCAATGAGCCCCGTGCTCAAGACCAGGCAATCGGCCGACACCCTGACTTCCCGTCCCAGGATGGGCTCATCATAGGTGATGGCCAGCTTTTCACCCTCGGCGACAACCTTCGGGCCGGCCTCTCTTTGGTAGTTGATGAAGGTGACTCCCCGCTCCCGGGCCCTTCGAAAGGCATCTTCCTGAAATCCATAGGTCCTCATATCACGGTACAGAACCGTGATCTGGGCATCCGGGTTCACATCAAGAATCCTCAAGGCGTTCTTTACGGCTGCCTGGCAACAGACCCTGGAGCAATTGGGGTTTTCAGGAGAACGAGATCCGACACATTGAATCATCACGATGTTTTCCCAGTCCCGAATCCTTTCGGGCTGATCCTCCAGAACACCCTCCATATCCAACTGGGTCAGGACCGCCTCATGTTCACCCAAAAGGTATTCCGGGGGTCTGTTGGGAAGGGCCCCTGTGGCAAGGATCGTGACACCGTGTCTGATCTGGCGGTAAAACATACGGGGTCCCACCTGAATGCCTGTCCGGAACATCCCGGGCATCCCGGTATGGTCTACAATGACCGCCTGGGGCAACACCTGGATGCCCTCATGGGCCATGGTCCTTTCAATCAGGCCGGTTACATAGGCCCCGATATCTTCTCCTTCCAGAGTTTTTCGAATCTCCTTTGCCACGCCCCCCAATTCCCTGGATCGCTCAAGGAGATAGACCTTGAGGCCCTGATCTGCCAGACACAGGGCGGCATTCATCCCCGCCACCCCGCCTCCCACCACCAGGACATCCTTGTTCATGGGAAGCACATGATCCATGAGGGGATGGGAAAGAGCCGCACTGGAGACGGCCATTCGGATCAAGTCCTTGGCCTTGTCCGTTGCCACGCCGGGCCTGTCCATGTGGACCCAGGTGTCCTGGTCCCGAATGTTGGCCATCTCGACCAGGTACCGGTTGAGTCCGGCCTGTCTGACCGTGTCCTGGAAGAGGGTCTCATGGGTGCGTGGCGAACACCCGCCGATCACCACCCGGTTGATATTTTTTTCAATGATGGTCTGCTGGATTCGGGAGAGGGACTCCCGGGAGCACCCGTGCCCCACAGTCTCCGACACCGCGACCCGGGGAAGGGTTCCTGCATAGTCGGCCACATCTTGAACACTGACAACACCACCGATGTTCTCTCCACAGTCGCAGACAAAGACGCCGATACGGGGTTCCTCCCGGGCCACATCCCTTTCCGGGGGGGGTTCCCCCTGAAGCGTGGGAATCTCTTTTGGCAGTTCAAGGTCCTTGGCCGCCATGCATGCGGCTGCGCTGGCCTGGACCATGGTTTCCGGGATGTCCTTTGGGCTCTCAAAAACACCGCATACATAGACTCCGGGCCTGGATGTATGCACGGGTTGAAAGGACCCGGTCTTGGCAAAATCATGGGCATTCAGATCGACGCCGAGTTTCCCGGCAAGGTCTACCAGGTCCGGCGGAATGCGGAATCCCGTGGAGAGTACCACCATGTCGAAAAGAGACGTCTGGGGCATGGGATCATCGGTTGTGGCATAGGTAATCGAGAGGTCGCCCTCTTCACCCCAGGGCACGATGCTGTGGGGTCTCGATCGAATGAGTTGAATGTTGTACTCCTCCCGTGCCCGCTCATAGTAACGTTCGTAGTCCTTGCCGAATGTCCGCATATCCATATAGAAAATGGTTGTCTCAATGTCCTCCTGAAAACGCTCCTTGGTCACAATGGCCTCTTTCAAGGCAACCATACAGCAGACACTTGAACAATAGGACGCATTGGGGGGCTGTGTGCTCCGGGAACCCACACACTGTATCCAGGCAATTCTTTTTGGTGGGGTGCCGTCAGAGGGCCGGACCAGCCTGCCCCGGGTAGGGCCGGAGGCCGAGAGAATACGCTCATATTCCAGCCCGGTCACCACATCCGGGCACATTCCATACCCATAGGGTTCCAGGGCACCCGGGTCGAAAAGATCTGCTCCCGGGGCCAAAACAATCGCGCCCACTTCCAGGTCCCGTATGACCGACGTGTCTTCCGGAACAATGGCCCCGTGTTTACATACCTGCACCAGTCCCTCAGGATCCCCACACTTTTCCATGTCAATGGAATAGGCCTGGGGTGTGGACTGGGGGTAGCGCATACAGGTGGGTGCCCGATGATCCAGGCCGGGAGTGAACCGAACGCATTCGGGAAACTCCTGATAGCATTCGCCGCAGGCGGTGCACTTCCCCATGTTGATATAGCGAGGCTCGCTCTTTAAAGTGATCTTGAAATTTCCTGCCTCCCCCTCAATATGGGTAAGCTGGGTCATGGGGAGGAGATCAATATGAAGCTGACGTCCGCTCTCGGACAAATGGGGGGACAGGGTGCACAAATCACAATTGTTCGTAGGAAAAGTGCGATCCAGCTGGGTCATGAGCCCGCCGATGGAAAACGCCTTGTCGATCAGGACCACATGCCGTCTGGCTTCCGCCAGATCCAGTGCAGTCCTGATGCCGCCCACACCGCCGCCAATGATGAGCACCCTGTTGTTCATGTGAAGATAATCTTGACTGTCCATTCTATCCTGTTCTTTCCAAAAACCCGGCCGTCGACATGTCCTTTATGAAAGTTCTCCTTTGTCTCTTTAGCGCCTTTCGAGGAGATGTATCAGAGACCGGCATAATCCAATATTTCAGAAATCCGATGTTCCCATCCCAATGTCACAATCACGACTCCCTGGGCCAGGTCTTTCAGGCCTTTGATGGTTTCACCGGCGATTCGCGCCCCCTCCGCCTCGCGGTCGGGTGATTTCCTGATACGTTTAATGGTCTCCTCCGAGATAAAGACCCCCGGCTCATAGGTCGCCATATACCGTGCGGTTCCCACTGTTT
The DNA here is from genome assembly GCA_019307805.1 of Deltaproteobacteria bacterium. Classification (GTDB taxonomy): domain Bacteria; phylum Desulfobacterota; class DSM-4660; order Desulfatiglandales; family HGW-15; genus JAFDIX01. Next base: position 4,785 of record JAFDIX010000231.1, read on the forward strand.
TCAGGAGAAAGACCGTTGGGATAACCGGCACGCCCAAATCTTTCATTGGTTTTGCAAAGGAAGCGTATCGTTCCAGGTCAAACACCGGGGGCGTGATAACGAACTGTGCCCCCAGCCCGATCTTCTTTTGCGCCACTGCAATGGCCTCGTCCAGTTCCTCCTCGTTGGCATAGGGTCCCACGGTGCAGCCCACAGTGAACTGGGGGTGGCCATCCAGCTCAAACCCCGCCATGTCCACACCGTCCCGGAGAGACCGGATGGCGCCCAGAAGGCCCAGTGCATCCAGGTCGTTGACCGGCTTGGCATCGGGGTGGTCGCTGGTGGGCATGTCTTCGGCCTCAACCACGAGGAGATTCTGAATACCCAGGACATGGGCGGCCAGGATATCCCCCTGAAGTGCCATTCTGTTCCGGTCCCGGCAGTAGACATTCATGATGACCTCGATGCCCTGCTGATGCATGAGGACACCACCGCCCAGAGCGCTCAGGCGCATCACACCGTTGTCCATGTCGGGAACAACGACGGCATCTACCCGGTCTTTGATCCGGCGGGCATTGGTGACCAGTTCCGAGATGTTCACCCCTTTGGGCGTATTGATCTCCGCAAGGATGACGAATTCCCCTGATGATAATCGTTTCTGAAAACCCATGAGCCTTTGCTTCCTTCCTGCCCTATCGGGCGGGCTTTGTAATGAGAGCTCCCTATACCATCATACACCCCTGAATCACACAAAAAAATCATAGTGTGCACCACCGGGAGCAGCCTTCCATAGAACAATGCACCGTGCCTTTATGGGATAAAGG
>JAFDIX010000959.1 GCA_019307805.1 Deltaproteobacteria bacterium
TTTTGGCGGGGACCTGTCGCGGCATAGCCGTAGGCGAAGGCGGCCGTTCCCCCGTCCCCGTAAGATCAAAATTCATAAAAATGCGGATTCCTGGTTAAGATCCTGGGACCATTCTTTTCGATGACCACCATCTCTTCCAGCCGCACCCCGCCCTTACCCGGAATGTAGATCCCCGGTTCTACCGTGACCACCATCCCCTTTTCCAGCTTCACGGGCTTCTCTGGTCCCAGCCTGGGAACTTCATGGGTGGCAAGACCCACACCATGCCCCAGGGCATGGCCGAAATACTCTCCAAAACCGGCATCGCTTATCAGATCCCGGGCCTTTTTATCCGGGATATTGCTTTTGACGCCCGGCCGGACCTCCGGGAGGGCTGCAAGCTGGGCCTCTCTTACGGTACGGTATATCTTCCTGAATTTAGGTCCCGGCCTTTCCAGAAAAACGGTACGGGTCATATCGCAGCGGTAGCCCTTTATCCTGACGCCCACATCCAGGATAATGGGTTCCCGGGCGCGAATCTTTCGATCTGTGGGGACAGCATGGGGCAGGGCACTGTTGGGGCCGGATGCGACAATGGAGGGGAACGCGAGGCCGTCCGCACCCCCTTCCATGGCAAGACCCTCGATTTGCCAGGCAATCTCCTTTTCTGTGCGCCCGGGCGCCAGAGAAGGGATGACCTCAGCCAGAATCCGGGACATGAGGTCCGAGGATGCCTCCATGGCCTTTATTTCAGCGGTATCCTTGATTACCCGCAACTCCTCCACCACGCCCTTGAGGGGGGTGAGCCGGGGTGGTTGGTCCAGTTTCCTGAGGGTACGACGCACCTGCTGGTGCAGGCCCCATGTCAAATGGTCTTCTTCAAAACCGAGGCATTGGGTTTCTAAAAATTCCATGACCGTAGGAAGGGCATCCAGAAGCCCCCTTTTAGCGGTGATGATTTCAAAGTCCGGCGCCTCCTTTTGGGCCTCTGCCGAGTATCGGGAGTCTGTTACCAAAAGGCATGCTTTGTCGTTGATAAACAGGGATCCGGAGGATTCGTTCAACTGACTGTCTTCGGCACTGAATCCTGATAGATACTGCCTGTTCTCAGGCTGTATGATCCATGCCGTATCCGGCCTTATATCTGAAAGCTTCGTTCTCAATGCATGGATACGATGTTGGAAGGCGGATTTTCTCATCTAAAACTCTACTCTCAATGCCAGCCCTATGTGACCCTGCCGGGTAGTGAAAAGGCCCAAATCAAACTTGTCTGCAAGGCCTTTGCGGAAGTCGTTACGCACTTTCCTGTTGTGCTTGTGGGCCGCATTTACGGCGCTGTAGATATTGCCGCCATAAAATCCCAACCCCACAAAGGCCAGAATGCCGCCAAGCACGGGCAGGTCTTCATCAAAGGCCTCAACCGTTGCCCATATGAAAAGTCCGTTGAGCAGGAATGCGACCAAAGCATCCTTATAGCGGTTGCAATAAACATGACCGAGGCCCGGAATAATGGCCAGCATACCGGCAGTGGTAGGATTCTTCAGAGGAAGTTGTTCTCCCTCGAGGCTCCTGACTGAAAGATCCTGGGCACTGGGGTACAACGGGCTGTTCCTTCCCACCATCTTGAAGGTCTGTTCCGCATTGCGCCATTCGTTGGCCTGAAGGTTGCTCCAACCCAGCCTGTAGAGGGCCGGGTTTTTCAAGGACGGAATGGGATACTCATCCACGACCTTCTGGAAATAGCGGGCCGCCTCATCGGAGATGCCCTGCCTGAAGTAGGATTCTCCCATGAAGAGAAGGGCTTTTCCACCTACAGTGGTTTTTGCATATTCAATGGAAACACTGTTCAGTCTTTCCCTGGCGAATTGCGCGTCATCGGTGATGGTGATCTCTGCAAACAGGAATGAACAGGGTAGGAGCAGTAAAATGAAAAGGACGAGGGCGGCAATCCGGGGGGATCTATTCTTCGCGGTTTTCATGCTCGTGATACCACCAGAAGTCATTGTTCTCTATTGGGTCATAGATCATCCACTTCCCGCTGGAATAGACCACGGGCGAGACCTTTTCTTCCTCCTTTCCCTCATGAATGAGGCGGTCCACGGTCATGAACCATCCCATGATAAAGCCATGCTTTTTAAAGGCCTGAACACTGTAGGAAGAACACGATGGTATGCTGGGGCATCGATCCCCGTCCACAGCGGATATGTGATCCCGATAAAAAGAGATCAGCCAGGTCCCCGGGCTGAAGCCGGCGCCTGCATCCTGGGCCGCCTGGGACGGGGTTTTTTCAGCTTGTTTATCCGTGGCCGAGGCAGGGACACAAAAAAGACTCAAAAGGAAGCACAGGAATAAAGGGATGAAAAACCTTTTCATTGAATAATGCCTCGCAGTTACGGGAATGCTCGAAGGGCGTTGGAAGCGGTTGTCCCTGTACAGGCGAGTATAGGAAATGGCGGGGAGCGTGTCAATTCGTCTTTTGGTGAATTTAGATAATTGGTTGAAAAGAATCAGACAGGATTTACAGAATGAATCAGACAGGATTAACAGGATAACCAGGATATTTTTTGCCTTTCCTGTCTCCGGCCCATAGGGCAACGGCCCGGAGGGATGAAAGGCAAAAAGGTGAATCCCTCTTCGAGGTCAACTTTTGCTGAAAGAAAAGGGCGTGACACAGCCAGTGCCCTTCTGACAAATTGTGTTTAGCCCTTCTCCCCGCCCAAGTACTCCTGAGGCGCACAGGGGCGGGGATGAAGG
>JAFDIX010000232.1 GCA_019307805.1 Deltaproteobacteria bacterium
TCTCCCGGATTCAGAAACTGACGATAGGCCTCTCCGTCTGCAATAACCTCGATCCATTCAATGTAGTGCTCCTGTTCCATGGGATGGGCCACACTTCCCACTTTGACCTTTACGCCGTCCGCAGTTTTTTCCGCCACAGGCACGTGCTTTTCCTTGGCAGCATCCACCGCGCTTTCAACATAAAGTTTCATGGACTCAGCGCAGCATACAAGCTCTCCCCCGCCGCCGTGCAATACCTCAACAATGTTGCCGCATGCTTCGCATTTGTAAATCTCCAGTTTTTCTGCCATTTGGTTCCCTCCTCAATCAATGAATGTTTTTGAATGGCCCACATTCTCACATTGCATGGGGCCTCTTGTGCCAAGACACAGCTTTTACCGGTTCCTGTCTGCGGCCTCATCCCGAATCACAAGGGTTTCATCGCCTTTTTCCTGAATCAGAGACGGGTTCTTTTCCAAACAGCTTTCACAGAGGCCGACGAATTCCAATTTATGCCCAAATATTCCATACTTGGTCAGTTTTCCCAGGGCATTTTCGAGGGTTTTGAGGTTGTCATCGGTAGGTTGGATAGGGACATCCCTTACCTTTCCACACTCCATGCAGACAATATGGTAGTGATCATGGGTATTGCCGTCGAACCGCATTTGACGAGATTCCGGTTCAATCTTTTTGATGAGACCGCAGGAAGCGAGAATATCCAGGTTTCTGTAAACCGTTCCCATACTGATCTTTGGAAGCCTTTTCCGCACCTTTTCGTAGATCTCATCCGCAGCGGGGTGTTGGCGGTTCCTTTGGACCTCCTCAAGGACCACCTTTCGCTGATGGGTCATTCTGTATGTGCGGTTGGATTCCAAGGGGACGATCGTCAAGGTCCTTATTAGTAATGATTACTAATATTGCTATTCTTTCCCCTTTGTCAAGCCCTTTTTAAGACCTGTTTTCTGCCTCTGCATTGGAAGAAGTCATTTTCCAATGCAGAATTTGTTCAAGATATTGAAATATTTATCTATTTTCAATAAAAAATGGGCGAGAACCCTTGCGAATTCATGCCCACTGGATTCCGGCCTTCGCCGGAATGACGACTTTTACGAGTTCATCATTTCTTGAGTTCCTTAAATTTCCCATGCCATGCGCAGCTGCTGCAAAAAGTCTCCGAATCATCTATAATATCATGAGGATTTGAAGAATCATCCTGCCCGCGAAAGGTCACCTCAGCACCACTGGTCTGAAACTCATAGGTCTCGTAGGCATCGTCAGGATCTTTTAAGAAGAAATCCCGGGACCCGCAAAAGGGACATTTTATTTCCGCCATGGCGTTATCCTCCTAATAAGATAGCGGATGGGGGTTTTCCGACTGCCTCCTAGTCGACCTTGAAAAAGGCCTTGGCCTTGGACCCACACACCGGGCATGTATCCGGGGCATCCCCTTCGCAGGTATATCCACACACAGAACAGACCTGATAATCCACCTCTTCCGGTGTCTCCAGATTGTCGAGGGCCTTTTGGTAGAGTTCGGCATGAATTTTTTCCACGGCGTTGGCATAGTTAAAAGAACGCTCAGCCGATGTCTCATTTTCCGCCTTGGCTGCCTCGATCATGGCAGGGTACATGCTCTTGAACTCGTGGGTTTCCCCGGCAATAGCCTCCTGAAGGTTGTCTGACGTACCCTTGACCCCTCCCAGTGTCCTCAAGTGGGAGTGGGCATGCACGGTTTCCGCCTCTGCCGCAGCCCTGAACAACTTGGCAACCTGTTTGTAGCCTTCCTGCTCTGCCTGCTTTGCAAAGGCAAGATACTTTCTGTTGGCCTGTGATTCTCCTGCAAATGCCTCCTTGAGATTCTCTTCCGACTTGCTCATGATACCCTCCTTCTTTGTTTTTTTCTAAATCGTGGTTAATTTTCAAAAAGATGTCCTAACCTATCTACCAGCACTCAGGAACGACCCGAGTGACAAAATTCCCATAAAGATAATGCCGGACATCCAGTGTTTCAATGGGGTGAACCCTGTTTTTCGTCAAAAAAATCTCCATTGTTTTAAGGCCTGTGAGAAACAAAGTGGAGAAATGGGCCATGGAACAGATCACTGCTTCACAGAGGACCGTGACATATGTGGGGACTCTCCGTTCTTTTTTGACCGCCGGGTTTTTCCTCTTGTTCGTCATCATGATGGGCACTGTACACCCATGGGGAGAATTTCAAGTGGCACATGGCGCGGAAACACAAGCGGCTGCAAGGCCGTCTAACCGACTCATACAGGAGAAAAGCCCGTACTTGCTTCAGCATGCTTACAATCCTGTGGACTGGTATCCCTGGGGCAAGGAGGCCTTTGACAGGGCGCACAAAGAGAACAAACCCATTTTCCTTTCCATTGGGTATTCCACGTGTCACTGGTGCCACGTGATGGAACGGGAGTCCTTTGAAGACCCGGAAGTGGCCGATCTCATGAACAAGGCCTTTATATCCATCAAAGTGGATCGGGAAGAACGACCCGATCTGGACCATATCTACATGACGGTATGCCAGATGCTGACCGGGAGCGGTGGATGGCCCCTCACCATCATCATGACACCCGATAAGAAACCCTTTTTTGCAGGCACCTATATTCCAAAAACAAGTCGGTTCGGCCGTCTGGGGATGATGGAACTGATTCCCCGCATACAAACTCTCTGGTCTGACCGCCGTCAAGAGGTCCTGGAGTCTGCTGAGAAAATCACCAATGCCCTGAAGAGCACGGAACAGGAGCGTCCCGGGCAGGCCCTTGACGGTGCGGTAATGAACAAGGCCGTTGAAGAACTGAAGGGACGATTTGATGAAACCTTCGGCGGGTTTGGTGATGCCCCGAAATTCCCAACCCCACATAATTTTCTATTTCTCCTGCGCCATTGGAAGCGGACCGGGAATGGCACGGCCCTGGATATGGTAGAAAAGAGCCTTGAGGCCATTCGATTGGGTGGCATATATGACCATATCGGCTATGGGTTCCACCGCTATGCAACGGACAGGGAGTGGCTGGTGCCGCACTTCGAGAAAATGCTTTACGATCAGGCCATGCTGGCCATGGCATATTTGGAGGCCTTTCAGGCCACGGGGAAGCACGTCTTTGCGGCCACGGCACAGGAGATCTTCGCCTATGTGTTGCGGGACATGACCGCACCCGAAGGCGGGTTTTATTCAGCGGAAGATGCAGATAGCGAGGGGGAAGAGGGCAAATTCTATGTCTGGAAGGAGGAGGAAATACGCCAAATCCTGGGGCCTGAGGAGGCAGAACTCATTATCCGGGCATTCAACCTGAAAAAGGTTGGAAATTTTAAGGAAGAGGCCACGGGCAAAGAAACCGGGACCAATATCCCCCATCTCAAGGAGCCCCTCCCTGGTATTGCCGAGCAGCTCAAAATGGAGGCCTCCGGGCTGGAGGACACTATTGCCTCGGCCCGGCAGAAACTCTTCCAAGCGAGGGAGCAGCGCATTCACCCCCATAAGGATGATAAAATCCTCACCGATTGGAACGGGTTGATGATTGCCGCCCTGGCAACAGGGGCGAGGGTCCTGGGAAAACCCGAGTACACAAAGGCTGCCGCAGATGCGGCCCATTTCATCCTGAATCATTTGCGGACGCCGGATGGCCGGCTTTTGCATCGATACCGGGATGGCCACGCCGGGATCACGGCCCATGTGGATGATTATTCCTTTTTCATCTGGGGACTGATCGAACTCTATGGGGCGACCTTTGACCCCCGGTTTCTGAAAACGGCCCTCGAAATGCTTGAAGATTTTTTGAGCCATTACTGGGACAACCAGGCAGGGGGATTTTTCTTTACCCCGGATGACGGTGAAAAACTGATTGTTCGGAAGAAGGAAGTGTACGACGGGGCCATCCCTTCAGGGAATGCTGTTGCTCTGCACAATCTCCTGCGGCTGGCCCGCTATACCGGTGAATCCCAGCTTGAAGAAAAGGCCTCTGCCCTGGTCAAGGCCTTTTCCGAACAAATCGCGCAAATGCCTTCTGCCCACACGCAGTTTCTCGCATCTGCAGATTTTGCCATTGGGCCATCCTATGAAATAGTCATTGTAGGATCACCTGGGGCTCAAGATACAGAGGAAATGCTGGAAGCACTCAGGACCCGATTTATTCCCAACCAGGTCACCATATTTCGTCCCTCTGACGCAAAGGCCCCTGAAATCGAGACCGTCGCCCCCTTTGTGAAAAATCATGTCAGCGTGGGAGGGAAGGCCACGGCCTATGTGTGTCTTGATTTTTCCTGTAAGGCCCCTACAACGGACATTAAGGAAATGCTGTCCCTCCTCCAGGAGTAAAGAATCCGGACATTTAAGCAATGAACATATTTTTGCAGAAATGGCTTTCCAGACTGGCAAATGCCGGCAGCAAGCCCACAGACACAGAAGACCATCGGCTCCGGAAAGCGACCCTGACCTTTCTGGCAACCATATACTGTATCCTGAGCGGTCTGTGGTGCGTTGCCTATCTGGTCCTGGGACTCCCCCTGGCCGCCTGTATCCTCCTTGGTTACGGTCTGGTTTCTGCATGCACCATCCTTTTCTTTTTTCGCACGAAGCGTTATGGATTTTTCCGTTTTAGCCAGCTCATTCTGATCCTGATCGCGCCCTTCCTGCTGCAATGGACCCTTGGCGGATTTGCCGCCTCCAGCGCTGTGATCATTTGGTCCATCCTTGCACCCATTGGTGCCCTGATGTTTGCAGGGACCCGTCAGGCCTTTCCCTGGTTTTCAGCCTATTTTCTGCTGATGACCCTTTCCGGCATCATGGATATCAGGTTTGCCGGGAGGGCCGAATCCCTGGCCCCATCCGTCATGGTCATCTTTTTTGTGTTGAATACGGTAGGTGTCTCAACCATTGCCTTCCTGTTGATCCGGTATTTTGTCCGGGAGCGGGAGCGGGCCATGGACGCCCTGGGCAAGGCCCACGAAGAAGTGCGTCAGGACAGGGAACGCATCAGCAAGATCAAGAGTGTGATGGCACATTTTGTCCCGTCAACAGCCAAGGATATGATCGAAAAGGACCCGGACAGGGCCTTGCAGGACAAGTATATCCAGGATGCAACCGTTTTGTTCCTGGATGTTGAAGGGTTTACCTCCCTGGTCCAGAAATACCCCCATGAAAAGATCAATCGGACCATAGAATCCTACTTTTCCATGTTTTTTGATATCATTCAGAGAATGGGGGGGGACATCAACGAAACCGCCGGAGACGGCATGATGGTCATCTTCCTGGATCCGGACCCCCATACCCACCCTGGGAAAGCGGTGCAAGCCGCCTTGGATATCCAGAAGAAATGCGATGAGCATTCCGATACCGACGACTCCGACCTCCTCAGCATCCGGGTCAGTATCGGGATCAGTTCCGGCGAGGTCTATTTGGGCTCCACCAAAATGCGGGGGGCGGAAGGGGATCGATGGACCTTTACCGCCTCGGGGCCTGTCACTATCCTGGCGGCAAGGCTTTCAGAGTATGGTCGCGGCGGCCAGACATTGATCGGAGAGGAGACAGCAAGTCGCGTCAGGGAGGGTTACCCCCTGACCCCCATGGGCAAGGTCCCTTTGAAGAATATGAAGTCAAAGGGCCCTCAAATGGGCATTAGACAGTTCATTGACAAAGAGAGCCAATGATGATCTATTTACCATATCCAGAGAACCAATTATCGTAAATTTCTCGATTAAAACGCGTACACCATTGAGTTAAATGACGAATGGCTCAATGCAAAGGGCTCAAAGTGAAAAAAGACAATATGAAGTTTCTTAACCTTATGCCGTGTGCCGTGCGCCGTGTGCCTTTGCCCATATC
>JAFDIX010000233.1 GCA_019307805.1 Deltaproteobacteria bacterium
TAGGTGAAAGTGGCCAATGCAATTAACGTTTTGCAATATGAGCAATATCAAAATCTTACAACCTTTGAACCGTGAACCTGGAACCTAGAACCGAACACTTTAGGTAAATATTAAATCTTGATTATCTGCGTTTATCTGCGTCCGAAAAATGGAATTTCCTATACTATTGAGTTAGTCAGTTTGGAAATAATTAATCGGTTATGGAGGTCAGGGCAATGACATCAAAACGAGAAAATGTAAAAAAGACGTTTTTCTTTCCGGAGCCCGACAAATTATTCACCGAGAAGTTTTCGGTGAGGAAAGTATTTAAATACATGGCATTTTTTGGGCCGGCGGCCATAGTAGCTTCCGTTTCAGTGGGAGGGGGGGAAACGATACTGGCAGCGCGTACAGGAGCGTGGTCAGGCTATGGGCTCATATGGCTCATCCTGCTGGCCTGTTTGACCAAGAACCTGTTTTTGGAGTATGGCATTGGCCGTTACACGGTGATCACAGGTGAGTTCCTGGGAGATGCGTGGGCCCGCATGCCCGGGCCCAGGGGATGGTTTCTCTGGTTCATCCTGATAATAGGCTGGATGATCTCTCCCTTCTTCGTGTCGGCCATAGCCGGGGCCTGTGGGGGCCTAATGCAGACGATTTTCGGTTTCGGAGACCCTAGGGTATGGGGCACGTTATTTGCGGTGGGTGCCATCGGCCTTGGCATCGGCGGCAGCTTTACCAGACTGGAGAAACAACAAATCATCATCTGCGGGGTTTTAGTCCTGGGCACGCTGATCGGCGGACTCATAAGCTCTCCCTCCCTCCTGGAATTCCTGAAGGGGACCTTCTCCTTCGGCTGCGTTCCTCCTTACCCGGACTGGGTAAAGGTTGACCCCAACTTCGTGGGGCGCTCCAAGCCATTAGAGCTCGCCACCCTGTTTGGATACATTGGTGGGGGCATGAGCCTTTATGTAGTGTATGCGCACTGGGCGGCACTCCATGGATGGGGGATGAGCAGCTCACCGCAAATAGAAGAGATAAGGGATTATGCACGAGATAAAGGTCCAATTTACCTTTCCCCCGAAAAAGAGGAAGTGCGCAAAGCCAATATGCACCTCACGACGATCCGCTGGGATATTGCACTGGGAGCATTCGTCCTCTTCTTTGTCACCTGTGCCTTTCTGGTTGCGGGAGCGGCAGTGCTTCATCCTCGCCATTTGCTGCCTGGGGGTTACGTCCTGCTGTCGCATCAGAAGGCAATATGGGAACAACTCAGCCCTATCATGGTTCCAGTTTACTATATTACCATCCTGGCTGCCCTGTGGGGGACTCTTTATGCCATCCCTGAACTTTACGCCAGGATCAATCATGAGTTCCTGGGCGCCCTCTTTCCTGCAGTCCGGCGAACTCCTTACCGAAAGGTCTTCCTATATGTAGGTATTTACATAGGAGTCTTATCAGTATTCGTTATATGGACCGGGATGAAACCGGTTACAATGATGGATATTGCTGCCATGATCTCCACCAATATCGGGATCATGCTGGTCTCTTATGGAGTTATCTGGTTAAACGCATCACTGCCCAAAGAGTACCGCATGGGGAAAACGTTCTCGGTGGGAGTGTTCATTACTTCCGCCATCCTGACTCTTGTTTCTGCGGTATCGGTAACTCAGATGTGGGCCAAGTACATCGGGAATTGACCCTGATTTCCCCCTCGGCAAGTAAACTAATTAATGGGAGGATGATATGAAGGAAACGGTAGGTTTCATCGGCCTGGGTTCCATGGGCAAGAGAATGGCGGCCAACGTACTCGGAAAGGGGTTTCCTCTCTGGGTCTACGACCTGCGTGCCGAAGCGTGCAACGATCTCGGCCGACAAGGGGCACACGTAGCCGAAAATCTCAAGGATATCGTCCTGAACTGCAACTGGATCGTTCTCTCTCTTCCGGACCGGCCGGCTGTCGAATCGGTCCTGTTTGGGGAAGGGGGTCTCGAGTCCGTCTTGCGGGAGGGGCAGATAATTGTCGATTGCGGCACTACACACCCGGACTTCACGCGGCAAGCGGCATCCACACTGGCGAAGCGAGGCGTGGCACTGCTGGACGCACCTGTCACGGGCTTGGAATCGCGGGCGGAAGCCGGCTCCCTCACCATTATGGTAGGGGGAGACGAGGGGGCGTTCAAACAGGTGCTGCCCCTCTTGGAAACCATGGGTGAAATCATCGTGCACATGGGGTCTTCGGGGAACGGGCAGCTCATGAAGATTACGAATAATGTCCTCTACAATATCTCCGTGGCAGCCATGGCCGAGATGCTGCCCCTGGCCGTACGGCTTGGCCTGGACCCGGAAAAAGTGCGCACTGTTGTGGGCAAAGGTTCGGGGCAGAGTTTCGGCTTCGATTTTTTCTCCGAACTGGTGTTGAAGAGAAAGTTCTCGACCGGCTTCCCCATGGGCATCGCCTTCAAGGACATGGCTGCGGTAATTGAGAAGGCCGACGAACAGAAGGTGCCCCTCCCGGTTGCGTCGGCGGCGATGCAGACCTACAAGATGGCGCTGGCCCAGGGGTTGGGTGAAGAGAGCAAAGGAGCCATGGTCAAGGTATGGGAGAAGATAATGGGCGTCGAGGTGCGCTCGAAGCCCTGAGAGGAGCAAGAAGAAGTGACGAGAAACGAGTGACAAGTGACGAGCAAAAAACTCGTAACTCGTAACTCGTGACTTGTAACTCAAAGAGCAGGGAGCAAGGAGCAAGATGTGCTTGATTGAATAACGAATCTTCAAAACCGGGGTTTTTATAATGGATAAAGAATCTTTACTTATAGGTATAGCATCGGAAAAGATTGAAAGGGTCGTTCATTTCAAGGTAAAAGAGTCCTCGGATCTTCTAAAGGCTATTCAAGAAGCGGTAGAACAGGAAGGTATCCATAACGGGGTAATTGTTTCAGGACTGGGTGCATTGAATGAGGCGGTGTTCAGGAACCTCAGATGGTTTCCTGAGAACTTCCCTGTAAAACCGGAAGATAGATTGTATTTAACCATCAAAAAACCCCTGGAACTGGTATCTTTAGGCGGGTGGATTGCTCGCAGGGATGATGGGACGGCTGAAATACATGCCCATTTTTCAGCATCTACAGTCTATGGGGACAAGGTTATCACTTTAAGTGGACATCTAACAGAGGGCACTATTGCCGGAATTAAAGTAGTTGTGGCTATATTGGTATTAGAAGCAGGATCGTCTTTTGCCCGGTTTGATGAGTCCACCAAAAGCTTTGATATTATGCTTTGAGATTAGCCTAAAAGGGAAAAAGGTAAATATTCCCTTGCTCTCAGAAGTCAAAGACAGTATACACTAATATCTGGTTTAATTGATTTAAAAATAGATAATGAAATAGAGAAAAGGAGGAATACTATGAAATATCGACTTCATCATTTCCATCTGCTTTGTAGCAATCTGGAGGAGATGATAGGGTTTTTTACCGAGACCCTGGACGCCAAGCTTGTTGCCCGACGAAAGTTCGGGACAGCAGATGGGGCCACACTTGATCTTGATGGAACCCTCATCAACCTTAGGGTTGCACGGGAAGACGAGGAAATTGTTGGGGATTCTTCCCAGGCCCACTATGGATACCATCACCTTGGCCTTGAGGTGGATAATGTCGATGAGATCTATGAGGAGTTGAAGGGAAAGGGTTTTTCCTTTACAATTTTACCTACAGATGTTGAAGATGTGAGGATCGCCTTTTTTAATGGACCGGATAACATCACCGTTGAGGTGCTATCCAAGCGTTAAGCTTTCCCTTCTCCCTTATGGGTGCTTGCATATTATGTTGAGAAGTGCCTGACGTTTTTCCTGCTTGACGGCATAAAGTGCTCGCTCTAGGGCAGGCTCAACCTGATCCGGGGTCTCAACCCGCTCCCCATACCCCCCAAATGCCTCGCAGATCTTTTCGAAATGGGCGGTAGGCTGCAGCTCGCTCAGAGGGAATTGGTCCGTCCTGGCAGCCCAGCCATCAGGGTGCTGGGCACGGGTCGCCCCCTTCACTGCTTCATAGCACTGATTATTGTAAACAATGACAAGGATCGGGAGCTGGTAAGCATTTGAGACAAAATGACAGGCACTGGGTACTGAAAACAGATAGCAGCCATCCCCCGCAATGGAAATGACCGTTAAATCCGGTCGGGCCAGTTTGATTCCCAGGGCAGCCCCAAATCCCCAGCCGAGATAGCCCGCGTGAGGGGTACAAAAGTAACTCCCACAGCGCTGGTTCGTATACGGGTGCATGTTATTGTCACGTTCGTTGACCACAACCGTATCATCTCCAAGGATCCGGTTCACATTATGAGACACCCATTGAAAATCAATGGGCTTATCATGGGCAGTTTTGTGTGCCCCCTCCCGCCATTCTTTCAACATGTCGTCGTGCATCCCCCCCAGCCTTTTTCTTCTTGACACAATACCGGCGTTGTTTTTTCCCTGGTGGTGTGCCGTGGCCCTGGTGAGCGCTGAAAGTACGAGGGCCGGATCCCCCTGAAGGGTGAGATCTGAAGGAAAGCCCCGGATCGGGTAGTGGCTGTAAAGCGGATCAATCCCCACCTGCATAACCTTTGCCGAGTTCTTGGGCTTCACCCTGTTCGGATACCAGGGGACGTCGCAATCCACCACTAAAATCAGATCGGCCTTTGAAAGGGGGGAGTCCGGAAGAAACCCTAAATGGCAGGTGTGGTCAGTAGGAAAGTTCATATACTCCGGATTAAATGAAATGACACCAATAGCCATCTCTTCGGCCAGATCCATAAGCGCCTGAACTGCTGAAGGCGAACGCCCTGCCGATGAGGTTATGATCAAAGGAAATCCGGCATTGACCAGAAGATCGGCAGCCTCCCGGATCTTTATTGGATCGGGGTGAAATGTTGGCAGGTCGTAGCGAGGCTGGGCAGAAAATGTCACTTCCCCCAAAGGGGTCGCCAGCACCTCGCGTGGAAGTGTCAGATAGACAGGCCCCCGGGGCTCTGTCATGGCCATGGCGAAAGCCCTGTCCACAACAGTCTCAAGCTGAGAAGGAGTTCTCAATTCATAGTCCCACTTGACATATTCCCGCACCATCCCTGCCTGGTCGAAAGATTCCTGCCCCCAGTGTATGAAAACGTTCCGGGATGCGGCACTTCCTTCCTCAGTAATGGGTGTGCGGCCCGCGCTGAGAAGGATGGGGACCCTGGCCCGATGGGCGTGCATCAAGGCGCCTAAACCATTGGCAGTGCCAATCCCGACATGAACCATAGCCGCCTGTGGCCTTCCCGTAATGAGGTAGTACCCGTGCGCCATGCTTATCAGGGGGATTTCATGGGGGACCATCACGGGTCTTGGAGATTTTTTTCCTTGCTCCATGCGGCAGGCAAATGCATCCACAATACTGGCGAAGTCGGTTCCTGCGTTGGCAAAAAAACAGTCTACGCCCCGCAATGATAGCAGCTCGATGTAAGCCTGAGCGACCGTCTCGGCCTTGACCCTGACCCTCTTACTAGTATCCGTTTTCCTCATGCCTTTTTTGGCAACTCTCCCTGCTCTTGGTCCCATATCTTTTTCCATCGTTACTATTCAGGT
>JAFDIX010000012.1 GCA_019307805.1 Deltaproteobacteria bacterium
TCTCGAGACCATGCAAGGTCCTCGTCCCGTTTTTGGGGTTGAAGATGACGATATGGGGCATGATCGGTGCTCCTTTCCAGTCAAGAGGGCCTGGGATAGCTTTGGGAGCTGTCGGACTTGTCCGCCTCCGGCGGAACACCCCCGTCTGTCTCCAATAGAGCAGGTTCACAAACGAGCGCTCATCTGACTATTTGCACCGGCAGCATCAGCCGTCCACGACGCAACGAAAACCTATGTTGGATGCCTTTGCACCGGGTTCAGAGAAGAAACGAAAGGCATTCCTGGCGTTGAATGAAATGGTGTCCCATGCCCCCCCTCGAATCACCCTTCTACCCCCTTTGGGGGGGCCCTCCGGACTTTCAGAGGGACTCAGGGCATAATAATTTTCATCAAACCAGTCTGAACACCACTCCCAGATATTTCCGATCATATCCAGACATCCATAGGGGCTCGCACCGCCGGGGAACTGGTCCACCTGGGATGTCTGGACCATGACATAATCCACATTGGCAAGCCCCGAGTTGAACGCATCGCCCCAGGGATACATTTGACCATCTTCTCCCTTTGCGGCCTTTTCCCATTCCGCCTCAGTGGGAAGGCGTTTGTTGGCCCATTCTGCATATGCCATGGCGTCTTCCCAGGATACGCCCACCACGGGCTGTGTGGGATTGTTGAATTGTGGATCGGCCCAGAAAGGGGGTTCAGGGTGCCCGGCCTCCTTCATGAATTTCCGATATGCCTGGTTTGTAACAGGGTACTTGTCTATATAGTATGTGGCAAGCTTCACCTTGTGCCGGGGCTTTTCGGTCTCATTCTTGGACTCGTTGAGGGAACTCCCCATCCAGAATTGACCGGCCGTGACCATATTCATATCAATAACGGATTCAGGGCTGGGTGGGGCCTTGGCCTCAGGAATGACCGTGGACCCCGCAGTCTCCATGACGGTGTGGTCGGCTTCCATGACCGTGGCGGGCCCCTGCTGGGGAGCCACCACTCTGGTGGAGATGCCCTCTTCCAGATCCTGGATAAAATCCAGAATATTTCCATATCTCTTCTCAGGATCAATGGCTATGGACTTGTCCAGCACTTCATCCACCCGCTGATTCAATTTTTCGTTGAGCTTGCTCGCCTTGGCATCAACGAGATGGGGAAGCTCGCCCGTGAGCATCTCAAAGGCCAAGACCCCCATGGCATAGATGTCGGATCGCTGATCGATCTCACCCCCCCGTTTTTGTTCGGGCGCCATATAATTCGGGGTCCCGGCACCTCCAAGGCGGGTAATGTTGCCCATGCCGTCAACCAGCTTTGCCAGGCCGAAATCCACCACAAAGACATTGCCCTGGTTGGTCAGCATGATATTTGCGGGTTTGATGTCCCTGTGAAAGGTCCCCATACGGTGGGCATATTCAAGACCGGCACAGATTTTTTTGATAATATCCAGGACCTGGCCCAGATCTCTTTTCTCGTTGTCCTTGAGCCAGTCAAAGAGGCTGAACCCTTCAATGAACTGCATGGTCATATAGTAGAGTTCACCAAGACGGCCGAGATCATAAACCCGGATGATGTTTGGATGGTTGAGCTTCAGGCTCACCTTGACCTCGTTGATAAAGCGGGTCAATGCTTCCTCATGCTGGGCAAAGGCAGGAAGCAGGGTTTTCAGGGCAACGGTCTGGGAGAGAAGGTTATCATTGGCTTTGTAAACCACCCCCATACCTCCTTCACCGAGGATGGAGAGAACTTCATAACGATCATCAATGACTTCACCGGTATTAAAAGTGCTCATGGCTTCGATAACTTTCCAGATCCTTTCCGCGTGTTCAGAATACAGGGCATGAGAGATTATAAAGAGCAAATGAACTGTATAATTTTCTAAAAACTTGAAATTAATCCGCCTCCGGCGGATGAAATTAAAGATCTTGGGCTATGAAGACGCCTAGTGGTTATTCGTGGAAGTTGATCAGCACGACCGTGATATTATCTTTTCCGCCGTTGTTCTTGGCCGCTTCAACCAGTGTATCTCCCAAAGCGCTGAGGCCTTTTCCCGCGCTCGCCTGCACAAGGGAGAACATCTCTTCGTCGGTTAACATATCCGTGAGGCCGTCTGAACAAATGAGATAGAGGTCTCTTGCTTCAAACTTTCTCGTTGAGATGTCTGCCTGGGTAGTCTCGGAGATGCCAAGGGCACGGTTTATAACGTGCTTGTGAGGATGCACCCTTGCCTCTTCGAGAGTCATGTTTCCTTTTCTGACTTCTTCCATGACGAGAGAATGATCATCGGTGATCTGTTGGATACGGTTGTCCTTGATGAGGTACATGCGGCTGTCGCCGATATTGGCAATTACCATCTGGTCTCCATCCAATAGAAAACCCACAAGGGTGGTTCCCATTCCCCTGTTTACAGGGTCTTTGAGGGCTTCATTGAAGATGTTCCAATTGGCAAGGGAGATGGCTGCAAGAAGACGATTCTCCTCAAGGGAGTAATTCTGCAGGGGTTTGATGGGCCAGGTGATATCCTCGAGCCGCGAATCCTTGATGAAGTGCGCAATGGTATCCACGGCGATTTTACTGGCGACATCCCCCTTGGAAAGGCCGCCCATGCCGTCGGCAACCAGGAAAAGGCCCTCTGCGTCATTGGCCAGAAGGGAGTCCTCATTGTGATCCCTCACAATACCTTTGTCAGTGATTCCGAATGATTTAAATGGCATATAGCATCCTTTGGCGGTCAGAGTATGGATCAACACAAAAAATTAACAAGATTGCCCTAGCAATGTCAAGCAGTTTCAAATCCACAGAGGAGCGGGGATTCTCCGGGTAACCGGTTCAAATGCTTAGAGAAACGTAACTACTCAGGTTGTCAGGTTCACGGTTCACGGTTGTCACGGTTCACGGTTGTTCAGATCTTTCGTTCTTCGTATCTCTTCAGGTAGTTGATAAAGCCACGCACGGCAGTCCCGCCGCGGGATTCGTCTGGCCTGCTCGTAGACATCTTTGAATTCGCTGGGCAGGGTCAGCGTTTTTTCCTGTAGTAACTTTCCAGGTTATTGAGCTCGCGGATATAGTCCTTTTTTAAAAGAAGGTTGGGAAAGAGCCGTAACTCTTCCCGGACAGGAACGATCAAGGGAAAAATGTCAATCCCGTAACTGTTTTTTCCTTTCCTGTCCGCGTCATGGACAATCAAAAGAGAATAGTAGCTGACCAGGACTCTCAGCAGTGTCGGCCGCCGAAATAGATAGGCCCTGCCCCCGATGGTATTGAGAAAAAAACCGGCATAAAGGTAGGAGATCTCTAAGGGCGGCCTGATTTTCTCAGGGTCCGGGCACCGCGCCCCCAACATGAACCACTGGTAAAACATATCGAGATTCAGTTCCAGGGTATCGCTTTCCCGGGTCAATATCTCCCGTATCAAGCGAATATCTTTTCTATCCAGGGTCCGGAAAAAATGAAAAATATTTTTTGTCAGGATAGTGGGATCGTTGCCTTCGCCGGCCGGAACGGGTGGAACGGAGGAGAGTCTTTTGAGGAGTCTTTTGAAGTGGTCGCGGGTACCCATGCCGGACTTGAAGGACTGTATATAGGGCTTTTTGTCCAACACGGCAAAGAACTCATCCACATCCCTTTCAACCCGAACACACTCGTTTTCCTCAACAGGAATACCGGTCTCCCGAGGCTCTACAGTCGGTGGAACCTCCTTTTCCATGGGGATCTCCCCCTGCACCTTGGGGCCCGCCATTTTCTTTTCCGGCGGGGCGGCCCGTTTGGGTTCCGGGATAATCTTGACCTCCTGTATTTCGTCATACCCGATGAAATAAATGACCACCAGGGCGGCCCCGACAATCAAAAGAAGGGAAAACAACCACAACCAGAATCTCCCCCCCTTGTCTCTCTTTTTCATAATCTCTCCTTCATACCACCGGTATGGGCAGTAATATGGTCACAAGGGTACCCTTGTTGATCTCACTGCGGATCTTGAACTCACCATTATGATTCATAATGATCTGATGGACCATGGTCAAGCCCATCCCGGCCCCCCGGGGCTTGGAGGTCACAAATGGATCGTAGACGGAATCCAGTTGATCATGGGGAATGCCGCAGCCGCTGTCCTTGAGCTCGATACCGAGACGATCCCCCTCCACTTCTGCCCTGAGGGTCAGACTGCCACCATTGGGCATGGCCTCAAAGGCGTTTTCCATAAGATGAGACAGGGCGCTGACCATTTGCGAGGTATCCATGTTGATAGTGGGGAGGGACCTGGGCATATCCAGGATAAGGTTTATCTTCTGTGCCTTGGCGAGGGGGGCAAACTTTTTCTCGATCGCATCCATGACCCCGGTGATTTCTTCGAGTCTGAGGGATACGGACTGCACCGAGGCAAAATCATGAACATCTTCAACCAGTCTATCCAGGCGTGCCGTCTCATCAAGAATGATGTCCACATACCGATTGAGTTTTTCGTCGCTTTCAACCCCGGGCTTTATCCTTTTGGCAAATCCGCCAATGGTCATGATAGGGTTCCTGATTTCATGGGCAACGCCCTGCACCAGATGGGCCATTGCCGTGAGACGTTCGGTACGGATCAGTTTTTCCTGGGTCTTCTTGAGCTCCTCTGCGGTCAGTTCAAATCGTTTTTCCAAACGCTGGTACAGTTTTGCATTTTCCATGGCGACAGCAATCTGCTGGGCCATGCCCATCAGAAGCTCCAGGTCGGCGCGGTTGAAAGGATCATCTGATTTTTTGTTGAGCACCTGAAGGGCGCCCATGGGGGTGTCTTTGATCACCAGGGGGACGCAGATCATGGATCTGGTTTTGAATCCCGTGAGCCTGTCAAACTTGTCGCTAAACCACTTATCCTTGGTGACATCCTGAATGACCACGGGTTTTCCTGTTTCCACGACCCTCCCGGCAATCCCTTCACCCACTTTCAGGGTGATGTGCTCCACGGGGTCCTTTTTTTCTCCCCTGGCAAGGCGAATAAAGAGGGTATCTTTTTCCTCGTCCAGCTCATAGACAGAACTGGCTTCCGCATCCACGAAATCCTCTGCCCATTTCATGGCATTGTCCAGGACATCCAGGATATTGAGGGATGAGTTGACGAGGGCACTGAACCTCAGTATGGTATCCAGCTCCTGGTGATAGCGGTCCTTGTCTCCGTCATCAACCAGGTCAACATCAAGCGGACTGGCGGGTCCATGGTTTTTGAGATGCGACACCATATCAAGATGCAGTTTTTGGGTTCCAGCGGGCAATGGAAATTACACACCCTATTCATTGCCCCATCAGATGGATGAAGTCAAAAGCGCATTTATCATATACAGGAGAATAGGGTGATAAGCAATAGCTGTCTGCACCGGCTAAGATTATGAAATCTGTTTCAGGCTTTTTATTACACCTGGTTTCCTGATATCATGATATCCTGGTTACTGGATCCTGGATACATGATGCCGGATTTGATCAGAATACTTCAGCCTTCGGTCCCTGTCAGCCTTAGGCTGGTTCCACCTGTTTACCTAAATAAATGGAGACTAATGATGAGGGTGTTGCTCACCAATGATGACGGGATACATGCTGCGGGTCTTCTGGCCCTGCACCGGGAGTTACATGGGGACCATGAGGTCTATGTCGTGGCCCCGGAGACCGAGATGAGTGCCGTGGGCCATGCCATTACACTGACGTCTCCACTGAGGGTCCAGAAGGTGAGCAAGAATGAGACCTTTTTCGGCTTTGGGGTGAGCGGGACCCCTGCTGATTGTGTGAAGATTGCGGTGCAGGAACTCCTCCCCGAACCGCCGGATGTGATCCTCTCCGGGATCAACCTGGGAGCGAATGTGGGGGTCAATGTCCTCTATTCCGGAACCGTCTCAGCGGCGACTGAAGGGGCCTTTATGGGAATAAAATCCGCAGCCATTTCATTGAATACCCGGGAGAATCCGGATTTTCGGTTTGCAGCCCGCTTCAGCCGGGAGGTCATCCGCTTTCTCCTGGAGAGTGGCCTGAAGGGTGGCACGGCACTCAATGTAAATATTCCAGCTATTCCAACGGATAGGATCACAGGGGTATTCATCACCAGACAGGGTGTGAGCCGGTTTCAGGAACGGTTTGAACGGCGTGTGGATCCCCGGGGCAATGTCTATTACTGGCTTTCAGGGGAGATGCCCGTTGAAGAGACCATCCCCGATGCCGATGCAAAGATCCTCAGGGAAAATGGCATTTCCATAACCCCCATCACCTACGATCTCAGTTCCCAGGATGAAATAGAGCGGTTGCGCTCACAGCCCATGCCGGAGTATAGGGACCTGTAGACATGGCTCACGGCACACGGCTAACCCTGAGCGGAGGCCTGCTAAGGCTGGAGTCGAAGCCCTTGGGTGGATTGTTCATGAAGTATGCATAGCTTCATGAATAATCCGGGTTAGGATTCCTGGCCGGCCATCCGCTTATATGTCGCCAGCCTCTCCCTCATATCTTCCTCGGCCTTTTGAAAAAGCTTTTCAGCATTTTCCGGAAAGGTTCTTGTGAGACTGGCATAGCGGACCTCACCCATCAAAAAGTCCTTGAAATCCTCTTTTGGATCTTTCGAGTCAAGGATGAGAGGGTTCTCCCCTGCGTCCTTTCGTCTGGGATCGAAGCGATAGAGGGGCCAATACCCGGACTCCACGGCCCGCTTCATCTCTTCCTGGCTGCGTCCCATATTGATTCCATGGTTAATGCAGGGGGAGTATGCGATGATCAGCGAGGGGCCGGGATAACTCTCCGCTTCCAGAACGGCTTTCATGAGCTGGTTTTTATTGGCGCCCATGGCAACCGATGCGACATAGACATATCCATAGGTCATGG
Source organism: Deltaproteobacteria bacterium (assembly GCA_019307805.1). GTDB lineage: Bacteria > Desulfobacterota > DSM-4660 > Desulfatiglandales > HGW-15 > JAFDIX01. Next base: position 6,832 of record JAFDIX010000012.1, read on the forward strand.
CCATGAGGCCGAGGTCCTTTTTGCTGGTGACCTTTCCGCTGGCCGCAAATTTTGCAACGGCCCCGGTGGGCGTTGATTTGGAGGATTGTCCACCCGTGTTGGAGTAGACCTCCGTATCCATGACCAGAATGTTCACATCGTGTGCCATGGCAATCACGTGATCCAGGCCCCCGTAACCGATATCATAGGCCCAGCCGTCGCCACCCAGGACCCAGATTGATTTCTTGGTCAGGTAGTCCTTTTTGGAAAGGATGTCCTGGAGAAGGTCCTGTGGGCCGGCTGACTCTTTTTCAATGAGTCCCACAATTTGGTCACGGAGCGCCTTTGATTGCCGGGCGTCATTGATATTATCCAGCCATTCCTGAAGGGCCTTTCCCAGTTTCTGGGAGACCCCCTGGTCCAGGGCCTCTTGAATGAGATCGGCCAGCTTTCCACGCCTCTGGGTAACTCCCAGTTCCATGCCGAATCCGTATTCGGCATTGTCCTCAAAAAGGGAATTGGCCCAGGCAGGGCCATGGCCCGCCTCATTGACGGTATAGGGGCAACTGGGCGCTGAACCGCCATAGATGGAGGAGCACCCCGTTGCATTGGCAATGAGCATACGATCCCCATAGAGCTGGGTAATGAGCTTGACATAGGGGGTTTCTCCACACCCTGGACAGGCCCCTGAGAACTCAAAGAGTGGCATTTGAAACTGGCTCCCCTTGACCGAGGTCGCCGCCATCATATCGTCAAGACAGGGCAGTTCCAGGGAGTATTTGTGGTTGGGTACCTGAACCTCTGACTGGCTGCCCAGGGATTTCATGGCCAGGGCCTTTGTCTTGGCCGGGCAGACCTGGGCACAGTTGCCGCAACCGGTGCAGTCCAGGGGGCTGACCTGTATACGGTACTGAAGGTCCTTCAGCTCCTTGCCCTTGGCATCCACCGTGACAAAGCCCTCCGGAGCATCAGCCAGGTCTTCTGTTTTGGCCAGCACCGGTCGAATCACAGCATGGGGACAGACAAAGGAGCACTGGTTGCACTGAATACAGTTTTCAGGGATCCATTCCGGGACCGTGACGGCAATGCCTCTTTTTTCGTACATGGTCGTGGCAGTGGGGAAGATCCCATCCGGGCTGAAGGCACTCACCGGGAGTTTATCTCCCTGCTGTGCCAGCATGGGTCTCATCACATTCTTGACAAATTCCGGCTCTTCCTTGTCCATATAGGCTTCCTGGCCTGCGGTGGCCCAGGACCCAGGCACATCAATTTTTTCCAGGGCGCCAACGGCTTTATCCACGGCGGCGATGTTCATTTGAACCACCTCATCGCCTTTTTTTCCGTAGGTCTTCTTGATGGCGTCCTTCATGTACCCGAAGGCCTCGTCAGGGGGGATGACATTGGCAATCTTAAAAAAGGCGGCCTGCATGATCATGTTGATGCGCGCTCCAAGGCCCAGTTCAGCGCCGATTTTCAATGCGTCGATGTTGTAGAAATCCAGTTTTTTGGCGGCGATAGTGCGCTTGATGGGATCCGGCAGGTTTTCCTCCATCTCCTGAATGCTCCAGGGAGAGTTGAGGAGAAAGCCCCCCCCATCCCGAATACCGTCCAGGATATCATACTGGTGTACAAATGCGGGATTGTGGCAGGCGATGAAATCAGATGTGGTGAGGAGATAGGGGGACTGGATCCTGTGTGGAGAAAACCGCAGGTGGGACATGGTGATCCCCCCTGATTTCTTTGCATCGTAGGCAAAATAGGCCTGGGCGTACATGTCGGTGTTTTCCCCGATAATCTTGATGGCGTTTTTGTTGGCGCCCACCGTGCCGTCGGCGCCGAGACCCCAGAACTTGCAGCGAGTGGTTCCTTCAAGGGTCGCGTCGACATCATCACCGAACTCCAGAGAAGTCTGACTGACGTCATCCTGTATCCCGACGGTGAAGTGGTGCTTTGGCGCGTCTCCGCTCAGATTGTCATAGACCGCCTTGACCATGGAGGGGGTGAAGTCCTTGCTCCCAAGGCCGTAGCGACCGCCCACAATGAGGGGAGCCTCCCCTCTTTCCTGGAAAAGGGTACAGATGTCCTGATAGAGGGGTTCGCCCAGGGCGCCCGGGGCCTTGGTCCGGTCGAGGATGGCTATTTTTTTGGCGCTTTTGGGAAGGGCCTTCAGAAAGTGCTCGCTGGAAAAGGGAAGATAGAGCCTTACCTTGATCAGGCCCACACGCTCTCCGCCCCCGTTGAGGTAGTTCACTGTTTCTTCGAGGGTATCGCAGCTGGAGGCCATGGATACGACGATGCGCTCCGCCTCTGGGTCCCCTACGTAGTCAAAGAGGTTATAGGGCCTTCCCACCATGTCTCCCACCTTGTCCATCTCTTCCTGAACGATGGTGGGCACCTTGTCATAGAAAGGGTTGGCGGCCTCGCGGTTCTGAAAAAAGATGTCCGGATTTTGGGCCGTTCCTCTGAGCTGGGGATGTTCCGGATTCATGGCCCTGGCCTTGAAATTTTCAATGGCCTCCCAATCCACCAGAGACGCCATCTGATCATATTCAATCATGTGGATCTTCTGAATCTCATTGGAGGTCCTGAATCCGTCAAAAAAGTGGAGAAAGGGCAGGCTGGCCCGAATGCTGGAGAGATGGGCCACAAGGGCCAGGTCCATCACTTCCTGGACCGAGGCAGAGGCCAGAAGGCACCACCCGGTCTGCTTTACGGCGTTGATATCGGAATGGTCTCCGAAAATGGAGAGGGCATGGGCGGCAACGGCCCTGGCGGAGACATGGAAAACCGCCGGCATCACCTCTCCGGAGATCTTGTACATGTTGGGGATCATCAACAGAAGTCCCTGGGAGGCCGTGAAGGTGGTGGAGAGGGCCCCGGCAGAAAGTGCCCCATGCACGGAACCGGCGGCGCCGCCCTCTGACTGCATTTCAACGACCTTCAACACCTGTCCATATATATTTTTTCTGCCGTGTGCCGCCCATTCATCACAGTATTCACCCATACTGCTGGAAGGGGTGATGGGGTAGATGGCGGCAACGTCGCTCATGGCATATGCAACATGGGCGGCGGCTTCATTTCCTTCAATGGTTTTTGTCGTGGGATTCATATTTTTCTCCCTTTCTGGTATGTTTGAAAAATTCTCCGCAGCACCCCAAGGGCGCTACAACATGGCTATAAATATATAGTCTATGAAAAATGTCAACTGAATAACGTAATAGGTGGGCCCTGGTCTCGGGCAGGCCGAACAGACCGGAACCTGCCGGGTTGCGGAGCCCGGGCCAAAAGGGCTGTAGATCAAGGAGAAAGGCAATGAAAAGGGAATATCCGAAACAACCCATCCTGGGTGTGGGGGGAATTATTTTTGATGGAAACAGGGTCCTCCTGGCCAAGAGGAACCAGGAGCCCGGAAAAGGCCAGTGGAGCCTCCCGGGTGGGATGGTGGAACTCGGCGAGACCCTTGAGGAGGCTTTGGTGCGAGAAATCCGGGAAGAGGCGGGTATCGGGATCAGGATCGGGGGCCTGGCCCGTCTCCTGGATCGAATCATTCACGATGACGGGCAACGGGTGCAATATCATTATGTGATCGTGGATTATTGGGCAGAGATGGTCTCTGGACAGCCCCGGGCGGCATCAGACGTGAGTGATCTGCGATTTGTCCCTCTGAAGGACGTGCAACACGTGGAAGTCCACCAGGATGTCAAAGACACCATAGAGATTGCAGTGAAAATGAGAGAAACACAAGAAATGGGGGTTAATGAAATTCAAACCACTATATGATGGTGTAACCGGGGCAGAATACCAGCGGTCCATATCGCTATTTCCTGGACCAGTAAAACCGGTAGTTGAAAAAAATTCGGTGTATCATCGACATGGCGAAAGGCTCAAGGCATAGGGCTCAAGAAGAAAAAAGACAGTTTGATGTTCCTTGTCCTTGCGCCGTGTGCCGTGGACCTTGTGCCTTTGCTCAAATGAATCCGTTTTTCAATCAATGGTTTACGTGTTCTAATCTAGGAATTTACGATACGAGGTTCTAATCTATGATGTGAAAGAACCGTCTCCAACGGGGCCAGGACCAATAGATAACAAAGGCCTTGCCCCGGATGGATTTAACAGGCACGAATCCCCAATACCTGCTGTCATAGCTGTGGTCTCTGTTATCCCCCATGACAAAAAAGTGCTTTTCCGGCACCGTTACCGGTCCAAAGCGGAAATCGGGGTTCGCACCATTTCGCTCCGCCCTATTTTCGGTATAGTACCCATGTTGATCCCCATAGGGTTTTCTATTGATGTAGATTTTTCTTCCAACGATTTCGATTGTTTCTCCAGGCAGACCCACCACACGCTTTATAAAATCCTTAGTTTTATCCACTGGATATATAAAAACGATGACATCGTCACGGGCTGGTTCGCCAATGGGGATCAGGGTCTTTTGAAGATAGGGCAGCTTGATTCCGTAAAGAAATTTGTTAACGAGAATATGATCCCCGATCTGCAAAGTCGGCTCCATGGAGCCCGAAGGGATTTTAAAGGCCTGAACCACAAAGGTTCTGATAAAGAGAGCGAGCAGAACGGCTATAGCCGCTGCTTCGGCATATTCCCTGAGGGTGCTTTTTTTCTTGATTGGATCGTTCTCATTCATTTCTATCACAAGGGCTCCTCCTGTCCCCATTATTTGAAGACAAGGGCCACAGCATGGGTATTCCCTGATACATATAAAGGGTTATGTTGGGCCGTCCAAATGAAGAAGCAAGGCAGAATGTAATCTTGAACCCCCTCATTTGTAAAGTTATTTTTCACATGCCGACTCGGAGGGGCATTTATCAAGGCCTGGGAAACCTTGTACGGGTGAAAAATGTTTGAAATTTCACCCCGGGAGGGGTTTGGGCCCCCAAAAAGGGGAATTGATGACAAAATGCATATACAACATATAGTGCCAATTTTTTTTGATCCGCCCTATATATACACAAATTATATAAATTTTAGTTAATTTATAAGAAAATACTTGACAAATAACAACATATATATATGATAAGTGACCAGCCAGGGGACATGCATTAGTGTTTAACTGTAATACTGGAGGAATCATTGGGCCAAAATATTGTGAAACAGATCAGAGAAGAACTCCTTATGAGTAAAGCGGAGTTGGCCAGAAAAGCAGGCGTCTCTCCTTTGACCATCGATAGGATTGAAAAGGGAAAGAACTGTCGCATGGAGACGAGGAGAAAGATTATTCTGGCGCTCGACTACAAACTCGCTGATAAGGACAAAATTTTTCCTGACTCCTAGAATTAAAGGAAAGCCATGCCTGTACCGAAAAAGAATCAACTGATTGGTCTGGACGTCGGCTCCCATTCCGTCAAACTCGTGGAGGTTGAGGACGGAAAGAGGGGGCAGGTGCTCAAAAACTTTGGTGTGGTGGGCCTGCCCCAGGATGCCATTGTGGAGGGATCCATCAAGGAGATGGAGATAGTATCGAGCGCCATCAAGACCCTCTTAAAGAACATGAAAATAAAGAACAAAAACGTCGCAACCTCCATATCCGGGTATTCCGTTATAGTAAAGAAGATCAGCATCAGCAAAAGAGACGAGTCTGAACTCGAAAGCAGCATCCAGGATGAGGCAGAGCAATATATCCCTTTTGATATCAATGATGTGAACCTGGACTATGAAGTATTGGCCGGCCCAGAAGAGGAGATCCCGGAGGGGCAGGAGGAAGAGGCGGCGGAGAAGGACGATTCAGAACTCATGGATGTCATGCTTGTGGCAGCCAAAAAGGATATTGTGGATGACTATGTCAGCCTCCTTCACCTTACGGGCCTGAACCCCGTGATCCTGGATGTGGATGCCTTTGCCCTGCAAAACGCATTTGAATCGAGTGAAGACGAGATATCCGGATGTTATGCATTGGTGAATGTGGGGGCGGAAGAACTGGGCATTAACGCCATCAAAGAAGGGGTTTCCATTTTTACGCGGGACTCTTCCTATGGGGGTTTTCAGATCAATGAAGCCATCATGTCCAAATTGGACGTTTCCTACGAAGAGGCCGAAAAAATAAAACTGGGGGGCGCCAAAATTGAGAACAAGGACAGGGGCTCCCTCGAGGAAATCTTTACTACGGTTGTTTCGGGTTGGGTCAGCGAGATCAAACGCGCCCTTGATTTTTTGGCGACGACCTATCCTGATGAAAATATTGAGAAGATTTTTGTGAGTGGCGGGGCCAGCCGGATCCCCGGTTTTCAGAAATACCTGGAAATGGAAACGGATATCCCGGTAGTTGAATTGAATCCCTTCTCCAGCCTTCAAATAAGTGAAAAGGCATTTGATCCTAAATATTTGAGCTATATGGCCCCCCAGGCCGGTGTGGCTGTGGGACTGGCATTGAGGAGTATTGGTGATAAATGATTAAAATAAATCTCCTACCCTTTAGGGCCGCCAGGAAGAAAGAGAATATCAAACGGCAGATCAGCATCTACCTTGGCATCGTCATGGTGATACTGCTGGCAAGTGTCTACGAGTTCATTGCTTTGAGCAGCGCCCTGGGGAACATCAAAGACGAACAAAAGGGGTTGAAGGCTGAGCTCAAGACCTATCAGTCAACCATTAATAAAATAGACAAACTCAACAAGAAGATCAAAGCAATCCGTGCCAAATTGAACATCATTAAAGACCTCGAAAAGGGCAAGACAGGACCTGTTCGCCTTTTGGATGAACTTGCCGACGCAGTCCCCAAAGAAAAACTCTGGCTGAGGTCCTATAAAGAAACCAAAGGGAAATTGACCCTGGCCGGTACGGCCATGGACAACGAGACGGTAGCTCTTTTCATGACCAATCTTGAAAAGACCAAATCCATCACCTCAGTGGATCTCAGGACTTCGAAATTGAGGAGAATCAAGCAGTACGGTGTGCATGTTTCTGATTTTGTATTGGATTGCAAGACATACGCATTCAAGAAGAAGGCACCTCCCAAAAAGACAAAAAAGAAAAAGAGGAAGAAAAAGAAGTAACCACTAAAACGACACTTTCTGCTGCGAAGGATAGCCTTAGAGATGGAAACAGAGTCCTTTTTCGAAAAGGTTGAAAAGATAAAGATGCCCTTCAGGATAGTGATCCTGGTGTTGACTGTCGGCATCATTGCAGGAGCCTTTATCTGGCTGGTCTATCTGCCCAGGACAGGGGAGATCATCAAAACCAAGCTGGAGGTCGGCGACCTTAGACAGAAGCTGAACCGTGCCAAGGTCAAGGCAAAGGGCTTGGCGAAATTTGAAGCGGAAATGGCCCAGGTGGATGCCCAGTTCAAAGAGGCCTTGAAACTCCTGCCTGACAAAAAGGAAATCCCGACCCTTTTAAAGAACGTAACCCAGCTGGGGACCGAATCGGACCTGGAGTTTCGCCTTTTCAGCCCACGGAAGGAGAGGGCCAAGGGCTTCTATCTGGAGATCCCGGTATCCATCGTTGTTTCCGGATCCTACCATAATGTTGCCCTGTTTTTTGACAGGGTAGGAAAAATGGAACGGATCATGAATATTATCAACGTGTCCATGAAACCGACCAAAAAACGTTCCACAACATTGGTTACGAATTGTCAAGCAGTGACCTATAGATTCAAGGGTGAAATTGATGCCAAACCCACTAAAAAGAAGACAAAACCAAAAAAGAAGAAATAGCCTTCTTCTGTTGATCCCTTTATTTCTTCTCTGCGCCGGGGTCGTCCATGCCAAGCAGGACGTCATGTTTAAGGATTCCAGGCCTATGAAGGGAATCTTCAAGACGCAGCAGGAGGCTTCTCTACCAGGAACTGCGACCCCGGGGGATGGGCAGCTGGCCTATTTCTATAATCCGACGGGCAAAACAGACCCCTTTAAGTCCTTCATTGCCGAGGAGGAAGAACTGGAGAGTAAAAAGCGACGAAAACCCAGGACCTATCTGGAGACCCTGGACCTGTCGCAACTGCAGCTGATCGCCATTATTGTGGGACCAAAGGGCAGATATGCCATGGTACGGGAGGCCAAGGGTGTTGGGCATGTCATCCGGAAAGGCACCGCCATCGGGCGAAACGGGGGTGTCGTTCAAAGCATTACGGAACAGGAAGTGACCATTCGAGAAGAGTTCAAGGACTTCAGGGGCCAGAGCAAATCCAGAGAGATAAAGAAGACACTGGCCGCTAGAAAATAATTCCTCATTATCCACTGGAAGGATTTCCGGTGTGTGAGATTTTGGGAGCATCATCTGTGAAAAAGCCGTATTCAAAGAGCCATAAACCAATTTTAAGGAGAAATTCCATGGGGAAGAAGATCAGTGTGGACCGCAAGTGGGGTCCGTCATTTATATATCTGGTCATGGCTGTTCTGATGTTGGGGGCCTGCGCCACATCCCCCATCACCCAACCTGCCGCGGAAGGGCCTGATATTCCTATTATCGAGTCCATCAAGGTGAATCCTTCGGCCGAGCAGACGGTGGTGGAAGTCATGAACAACGCACCAGCCCCATTTACATCCTTTAAACTGCTTGATCCACCCAGAGTCATTCTGGATATTCGGGGAAAGCCCGGTGAAAATCTTCCGAGGAAAACCTCCATAAATGCCGGAAACGTGCAAGAGATACGGATAGTCAAGGGTGAAACCCAGGCCATGACCACAAGGGTGGTAGTTACACTCTCCAAGGCCCTTGAGTATGAGGCCGTCACAGAGGGCAAAAATATCAAACTCACTCTGGCGCCCAAGCCTGAGGAGGTCCAGGCTCAGAAAACGGAACCAAAGCCCGTTGTCAAGGCAGAGCCGCCCCCTGTAAAGCCCTCTGAGCCGAGAATTTTTTTCAAGCCCAAAACCTCTGACCTGAACCAGGTTCTTGGGATTGACTTTACACTTCTGGGCCAGGGAAAATCCCGCCTTACAGTGACAACGGACAAGAAAGTGGATTATGATTTGGAGCGAAAGGGGACCAAACAACTGGTTCTCGAACTCGCCAAGAGTTCCATTCCTTCCCTGCTGACGAGGCAAATGGATTCATCCCAGTTTTCCGGTGTTGTGGACGACATTGATGCTGCCTTTGTTTCCGATAAAAAAGCGGTCTCCATCGCTATTTCTTTAAAGGAAATGGTCCCCTACCACGTCAAACAGGAGGATCAGGAGATCGTGATCGAGTTTGGCAGGACCGCCATCAAACCTGTCAAGAAAAAGATCGTCCCCCTGCAACTGGCGCAAGTCCAGGCCAAACCACCCTCAATCGCCCCCGGAAAACCGGCGATTATGCCTGCGGCCGCTGACCAGGGAGATGCACCCATTCCCGGTCTGATGAAGAAGAAGTATACCGGGGCCCCCATGACCATGGACTTTGTCAACGCGGATGTCACCAATATTCTGCGGTTGATCGGCGAGGTAAGCAATTTGAACATTGTCTGGGGCCCGGAGGTGAAGGGCAATGTGTCCATGCGGTTGAAAAAGGTGCCCTGGGATCAGGCCCTGGATCTCATCCTGGCCAATAACAATCTGGGCCAGAGAAAGATGGGGAATGTCATCTGGATCACCACCAAGGCAAAAATCAACAAGATTGAAGCGGAGGAGAAGAAGAAACGTGCCGAAATAGCTTCAGAAAAGAGGAAAAAAGAGGATGCGGCAAGGAAGGCCGCGGTGGCGGCAGTTAAAAAAGCACCCCTCGTCACCGGATATATACCCCTTGATTTTGCCGTTGCAGACGAAGTGAGAAAGCACATCGTATTGACGGATCGCGGCACCATGAGCGTGGATACACGGACCAATACCATTATCATCAAGGATATCGCGGCCAGCGTGGAAGACGCCAAGAAAATCGTGAAACAGTTTGATACCCCGGTGAAACAGATCATGATCGAGGCGAGGATCGTTGATGCTACAACCGATTTCGCACGTGATCTCGGTGTGGAGTGGAACACTGTGGAAGGCCAGCGCCGGAAAAACACCGGTGTGCCCTTTGGCATGCCCACGGATGCGACCACCTACGCCACAGGGGGTGACAAGCTGATTGGAGGCTCCTTCTCCTCAAACAGTCCCGCAGGCTGGTTCCCAAACCTGGGCCTCTCCCTGGGAATTTTGACATCCAGCGCCCTGGGTGCGCTCAACATCGATGCCAGCCTCGCCCTGGCCGAAACAGAGGGTAAGGTGGAGATCATCTCCTCCCCCAAGGTCCTGGCCAGCAACGGAGAACAGGCGGAGATCAAGCGGGGCACCATCACCTACCGGGACATTGCCACAGCAGACAGAATCGCTACGGAGCAACTGGAGGCCTCCCTGTCCCTGGTAGTCACCCCGACCGTGAGCTTTAATGATTATGTCACGATGGAGATTGAATTGAATGATGACCAGGCCTTTCTGGACCTCTCTGGAAAGACCCTGAAGACCGTCAACACCAAACTTATCATAAAGAGCGGGGACACCATCGTCATCGGCGGGATCTATACGGAGAACAATACAAACAGCGAGAGTGGTATTCCCTGGCTGAGGCAGATCCCAGGGCTGGGGTATCTCTTTCAGGCAACCACTGAGGTCGCTCAGAGGACAGAGCTGCTGATCTTCTTAACTCCCACGGTTGTGCCTACTGCCACGGTGAGTAGGGAAATGTAAGGCCTCACCCTCATCAAATCCCATTTTACACGCCAATCCCCCGATTTAGATCGGGGGGATGTGGTAAAAACGAAAGGGACCAGTGCCCCGTCTCATAAGTCCCTGGATTAAAACGCGTAAGCCATTGATTGAAAATCGGATTCATTTGAGCAAAGTCACAAGGCGTATGGCGCACAGTGTAAAGGTGAGGAACATCATACCGTTTTTTTCACCTTGAGCCCTATGCCTTGAGCCTTTCGCCATGTCCATGGAGCACTGAACTTGTGGCAAGCATCGGATTTATTGGTTCAGTAAATAACGATACGGACCACACTAGTGCCCCTGGGATAGGCCCGAATAGGTTAAGAATGCACATAACAAAAGCCATAATCCTCTTTCTGCTTGCCGGCCTGATCGCTTCCTCAGTGGGTTGCGCTGAGGACAGGGCGATCGTGAAGAAGCGTGCCAAGGCCATGGAGGATATAGGCATTGCAGCCGCGCGCAAGGGGGCATTGCAGCCGCGCGCAAGGGGAATATGCGGGTCGCCCTGAAAAACCTCTCGGAAGCAGCCAAGCTGGACCCGAAAAATGCCGATATCCAGTTTGACTTGGCCATGGTTTATAGAGACTTGGCGGAGTACGGGAAGGCGGAGGTTCATTTTAAAAAAGCCCTGGCCCTTAAACCGGATTTTGCCGACGCATGGAACAATCTGGGGACCCTGTACCTCCTGACAAAGGCATGGGACAAGGCCATTGTCAGTTTCCAAAAGGCCCTGGCCATTGATACCTACCGCACCCCGCACTTTGCTTTCAATAACCTGGGGCTGGCCTATTACAATAAAAGAGATTACCAACGGGCCGTGGACAGCTTTCTTGAAGCGCTCAAGAACTACCCCTCCTATAGCGTCTGTATCACCAACATGGGCCTTGCCTATGAGGGTCTGAAAAAGTATGAGAAGGCGATCGAAAGCTATAACATGGCCATTCAGTTTGACCCCAAAGATCCCACCTCCCATTTTCACCTGGGAAGGCTCTATTACAGGCTCAAGGATTTTAAGAAGGCGAAATACGAACTGCAACGCGCCAT
>JAFDIX010000960.1 GCA_019307805.1 Deltaproteobacteria bacterium
CCATCGGAAGTGTATTCTGTGAAGCGCATCATGGGATGGGCGCCACCGGGGGACCATGGTCACTTATCGTCTGGGAGGAGGAAACCAAAACAATGCTTATGGAAAGATTGAAAGACCAATGGATCTGCACATGCGGCAACTGGGTCGATGGAGACTTTCAGTGGTGTCCCGGTTGTTGTGAGGATCGGGACGTTGAAAAAGCAGGTGGCCATCGGATAGAGACAAGCCCGGAGCCCTTTGTTGCCTATCCCATTTAGGACCCCCTTTTTTTGTCTGCTGTTATGTTAATTTTAACATAACACAATGTCTTGATTTTAAACAATTTTCTTCAATTCGCAAGGAGAATTGGATGAAGCCTTTTAAAAAATTGCTGGCCTCATCGGCAGAGGAGCATGGGCATCTCTGTCCAGGTCAGGTCGTCGGTGTCAGAATGGCCATGCTGGGCTGTCGGCTCATCGGTCTGGAGGAACCGGCAAGCCATGACCAGATCAAAAAACTGATCGTCTTTGTGGAGTTGGATCGGTGCACAGCGGATGCCCTAGCCCACGTCACCGGGGCGAAACTGGGAAGGCGATCACTCAAACTCATGGACTACGGAATCATGGCAGGCACCTTTCTGAACCTGGAAACGGGGATTTCCTATCGAATACTGTCAACCGAGGAGGCCCGGAGTCTGGCGCATGTTTTCGCACCGGAGGTGGAAGGGAGGCACGCGCGGCAGCTTGAGGCCTATAAGCGGATGCCTGACAGCGTGCTCTTCCGGGTCCAGCGGGTAGATGTGCAACTGCATGATCAGGACTTTCCTGGCCCCACCCGGTATAAGGCGGTCTGCGCCCGGTGCGGTCAGGGCATGATCAGGACTTTCCTGGCCCCACCCGGTATAAGGCGGTCTGCGCCCGGTGCGGTCAGGTCATTCGGGACCGCCGAGAAATTGTGGAGAACGGGGAGGTCCTTTGCAGGCCCTGCTCGGACAATTGTTATTTTACCAACGCCAGGGAAGTCGCATGGCCGAATATGAACTGGACCCCGGGGGCCCCGCCCGATGCAGATCTGGAATCCCTCAAATTGCACCCTTTGAGAAGGCCGCGAGGAAATGTGGTCAAAATGGCGCAGCATTGCTGAATTTGGGGGGCTTTGTAATTCCTGAGAAAGGAGAGTCCGCTGTGTTAAGAAAAATCAGTCTGGAAGAGGCCGTAGGGACACAACTGGCCCACGACATTACGGAGATCAGACCCGGGGAATTCAAGGGCCCTGCCTTTCGAAAGGGGCACACGGTCTGTGACGAGGATATCTGCCACCTTCAAAAACTTGGCAAGAACCATCTCTACCTCATGGACCTGGCGGATGACGAGATCCACGAGAACCAGGCCGCATCCATACTGGCAAAGGCGCTTGCAGGAGAGGGAATTCAGTGGGAGGACAGCCCTAAAGAGGGCAAGATCAGCCTGCGCGCAGCGACAGAGGGGCTCCTTATGGTGGAGAAGGCGTCACTTGCCGCTTTCAATATGGTGGACGAAGTCATGTGCGCCACCTTACATACGCATACTCTCGTAAAGAAGGGTGAACAGGTGGCGGCCACGCGTGCTATCCCCTTGGTGATGAAGAGGGCGCCCATTGAAAGGGCGGCGGCCATTGCCAATGGAAACGGGGGGGTCGTTTCGGTCCTGCCCCTGAAAAAGGCAAGGGCCGGTCTCGTCGTTACCGGCAACGAGGTTTACAATGGTCTGATCGAGGACCGTTTCGCGCCGGTGCTGACCCGGAAGATCACGGATCTGGATTCGGAAGTGCTCGCCGTCATCTTCACGCCCGATGAGGTGGATTTCATCGAGCAGGCCATCAAGGACCTGCTGTCCCAGGGATGCGATCTGATTCTCCTGAGCGGAGGTATGAGCGTAGACCCTGACGATGTGACGCGCAGGGGAATTCGGGCAGCCGGGGCCACAGAGATGTATTACGGGGCCTCGGTATTACCCGGTGCCATGTTTCTCGTTGCCTATATTGGAGAGACTCCGCTCCTGGGCGTTCCGGCCTGTGGGCTGCACCACCGGACCACTGTCTTGGACCTGGTCTTACCCAGAATTCTTGCAGGAGAACGCATAAAGAAGAAGGACCTCGCATTTCTCGGACACGGCGGGCTCTGCCGTGATTGTTCGGAGTGCACTTACCCAAATTGTGCATTCGGTAAAGGACTCTGATTTGTTCATTTAAAATCTGTTAAAAAACTTCATGAATATAGGCTTCTCTATCCATTGAGGAGTATACGTCTATGGCTGGAATATTAAGCTTCTCGTTTGCAAAAGCAAAAACATTGTCGTACGCAAATCGCATTCCCATTTTTTGGTAATATCTCTCCAATAGCCTTTTAGGGCGATAATCCTTATATTGACAAGGGATGGAGAGAATAGGAATATCCTCACTGTTCACCATTTCCAGTATATCATTGCCATTGTATTTAACGAGGGGGCGAAAGACTGTATACCCCTCTTTCATTTTAATGATCGGATAGAATCGTTGGGAGGTCTCTAAAAATCGTTTGATATACTCGGGTTGAGATTCCTTTTTGGAACTGCTGTAAATGCCGCTCAAAATATTCTCCAATGAATATCCAACGATATCCCACAGTGAAAA
>JAFDIX010000234.1 GCA_019307805.1 Deltaproteobacteria bacterium
CTTTGCAGGCGCCATGGTCAGAAATCAGTCCCTTCTGGATGGAAATTATTTATGAATGACTATTCATTCACTAGCATGGACGCAGAGAGGGTGTCAAGACATTTGGCCCAACCCTGACCACCATCAAGGCACCATCTCCCCGCCAAGGCGGGATCTAAGGAGCCGCTGTTGCCTTCGATCGCTCCTCCCTGCGGTGTATTGCTCATACACCTCAGTCGTCGCTCCTTGGCGCCTTACATCTGGCACCTTGCTCGTGATCAGGAATCTTTGTAAGCCATCTGATAACATAGAAATGACTATTTTAAATGACGGTTTTAGGCCCAGGTCGCTGGAGACATGGAACAATGGGCCCCCGGGCCAGGGCGCTTTTTACCTTGACATAATGGAATTTCTGGATTTTAAGAGGAGCGTCTCCAGGTTAATAATGTTATTGATAAATAGCCATGGATGCAGTATACATTTATGAAATAAGCCATAGCTGATTTATCTTGGCAAGAGATGGCATATTTTCTTTTCTATTTCTTCCTAGTTAACCCTAATCACGAGTTTCGTTTTTACACATTAATAACCCAAAAGCAAAGGAGGAGGTACCATGCGTAGATTGGTCAATTTTATGTTTGTTATAGTCATTATGGTAGGAATTTTGAGCTTTGGCATGGTAACAGGGGCGTCGGCAAAAGCCATAAAGGCCGGAGCAATAATCAATCTGACGGGTCCGCTCTCCTCATGGGGGCAATACCATGCTAAGGGACTCCAGGACTACATTCGATATGTCAATGAGGTCAAGGGCGGCATCGGCGGGAATAAAATCGATTTGACCGTTGTGGACCACGCCTACAAGGTCCCGGAAGCCGTGAAATATGTGAAAAAGTTCTGTACCTCTAATAAGATGGATATCCTTGCCACCTGGGATGCGGGTTCGGGCATCATGGTGAAACCCATCATCCAGAAATACAAGACACCCAACATTAATTTTTCAACCTTCCCGGCCATTCTGAAACCGCCTGTAGACTATGCCTACCTGCCCTTTGGGAGCTATGTGATGGATACTATCGCGGTATCAGAGTACATCCGTAATATCCACAAGGGTGCAGATTCCCCAAAGGTGGCACTCCTCACATACAACAATGCCTTTGGGAAGGCCATACAGGCCCCCATGAAGGCCTATGCAGGCAAATACAACATGAACATTGTGGCCATTCAAGAGTTCCCCACTAAGACGCCTGATCTCAGCACGGAACTTCTCAAGATCAAGAGTGCCGGGGCAGAGTATATTTTCACACAGTTGCTGGGCGGGCACGTGGTTATGGCCCTTCAAGCTGCCGACCGGATCAAGTACAATCCGCGTTTCATTGGAAGCTGGACAGCGACTGACCCGGATTTCTTCAAACGGGCAAAGGGTTTGATTCGCAACCGGCTTTACCAGCAGTTCCCCGGCGGCCTCCCGGTTGACGGGACACCCGGTATGAAGGTGATGGAAACGGTATGGAAGAAATACAAGTCCGTGAGTAAATTCGATACTGCCACCTGGGAAGGGGTGGTCATCGGCATGCTCATTGAAAGGGGCTGCCGGCGTGCCTTTGAGAAGTATGGAAAGGTGAACAGCCAGACAATCAATGACGCCCTGGAGACCTTTAACAATGAGAGTTTTGGCGGACTCTTTCCTAACGTCACCTACACCAAAACCGACCACGGGGCATCCTGGATGGCCAGAATCGTGAAGGTCAATGAAGGTGGAACATATACCCCTGCGACCAGTTTTTGGGCACCCGGTAAAGAGAGGGTTAGAATCCTGAAAATCAAGTAGCGGGAAAATAGCCGGATGAAAGCCTTTCGTGGGGAACCAAGTATTTTTGCCTCAGCTCGGCCCGAAGATAGACGGGCCGAGCTGGAGGTAAAGAAGCTTACCTTGAAGTTTGGCGGTATCACCGCTCTCAACCAGATAGATCTCCTGGTGCGCACCGGCGAGTTGGTCGCCGTCATCGGGCCAAACGGCGCGGGTAAGACCAGCCTTTTGAATTGTATCACCGGCTACTACAAACCCCAGGAAGGGCAGATCTTTTTTAACGGGAATGAAATCACCAACCACCACACCCATCATCTCACCAAGCTCGGCATTGGGAGGACCTACCAGAACATAGAACTCTTTCCGGGGATGACCGTCCTGTCCAATATGCTCCTGGCCCGTCATGCACACTGCAAATACAATATCGGAAAGGCCTCCCTGTTCCTCAGGTCGGTCCGGGACGAGGAGGTCCGTCACCGGCAGATCCTGGAGGAACTGATCGATTTTCTGGAAATGCAGTCAATTCGGAAACAGCTTGTGGGGTCCCTGCCCTATGGTATGCGAAAGCGTGTTGAGCTGGGGCGTGCATTGGCCCTTGAACCCAAACTCCTCATTCTGGATGAACCCTTTGCAGGGATGACACTCGAGGAGAAGGAGGATATGGTTCGTTTTCTGGTGGAACTCAATGAATCATGGAACCAGACCATGGTGCTGGTGGAACATGATATGTCCGTGGTAATGAGCATTTCTAAAAGGGTTGCCGTGCTTGACTTCGGCGTGAAGCTGGCCGAAGGTACCCCCGAATTTGTACAAAACCACCCCCAGGTGATCAAGGCCTATCTGGGGGATACGTCAGAGATCGACTAGGGCGGTGTACCGGAAATAACCTTAAACATTGTGATAACGGTTTCATCTGCATGACCATAGGAAACGTGAACATAGAGCGGATAGACGAAGGAACCTTCTCTTCCCTGGGTGAATACACCTTTCCACAGATTCTGTTGAGACAGGCGGAAAGACTGGGTTCCGACAAGATCGCCATTCGGGAAAAGGCCTACGGGATCTGGCAGTCCTACCACTGGCAGGACTATCTGCGCTACACCAGGCTCGTTGCCCTGGGAATCCTGTCCCTGGGGCTTCAAAGGAATGAAAATGTGGGGCTCATCCTGGATAATCATCCGGAGTGGCTCTTCAGTGAACTGGGGGTTCAGTCCGTGGGTGGGGTGACGATTCCCCTGTTCACTTCAGCCGTTGCCAAGGAGTTGACCGCCGGCCTGAAGCGCGTTCGGGCGGTCTATGTGTTTGTTCAGGACCAGGAGCAGGTGGACAAGCTTCTGGAATGCCGCGATGAACTGCCCCATGTCCGGCGCGTCATTTATATCGACCCCACGGGGATGCGCACCTATGGAAACGAACCCTGGTTGATCAGTTTTGCACAACTGCTGGAGTTGGGCGAAAGATTGGACCATGAAGAGCCGGAACTCTTCAACAAGGAGCTCTGGGAAGGCAAACCGGGCGATGTCGCACTGATGCTCATGACTTCCGGAACCACCGGAGAGCCCAAAATGGTCATGGTGAGCTACCTCAACTTTACGGAAATGTCCCGTAAATGGTTGGAGACGGCTCCCGTGGGTATCCAGGACAACTGGATTTCCGTTACCCCAACGGCCTGGATCGTCGACCAGATGTGGGGCGTGGGGATCACCCTGTCCGGGGGCATGGTCATGAATTTTCCCGAGACCTTTGAAACAGCAGTGGAGGATTTCAGGGAAATCGGACCTACCGTGATCATCACCTCCTCCCTGTTCTGGGAGGATCTTGCCTCAAAGATCAGGGTCAAGATCAGCGATTCCGGATTTGTCAAACGGTCCCTCTATGACTTCTCTCAAAAGGTGGGAGGCGCCGTTGTGGACCTGGAGTCCAATAAGGAGCCGGTACCTGCCAAGCTCAGGTTCCTGAAGTGGCTCACCACACGGCTCGTTTCAAGACCCCTGATGGATCGGGTTGGCTGCCTGGGCTTTCGTGCCGCCTACACCGGGGGACACCCCATCAGCCCGGATGTTATCCGGTTCTTCAGGGCCAATGGTCTGAACCTGAAGCAGTGTTACGGGTTGACAGAAGCCTGCGGCATTTTTCAGGTACAGCCTGATGGAGAAGTCAAGCCGGAGACTGTAGGCATCCCCCTACCCCGCACTGAAATCAAAATCGCCGAAGATCAGGAAGTCCTGGTGGCCAGTGATTCCAACTTTGTGGGATACTATGAGAATCCGGAGGCTACGGCAGAGACCCTGAGGGATGGTTGGTTTTATACGGGAGACGCGGGTTATCTGGATGAGGATGGGCACCTGCTGATCATTGGCCGTAAAGAGGATATCATGCGGACCAGGGAAGGAGAGGCCTTTTCGCCGGATTTTATCGAAACACGCCTCAAATTCAGCCCCTATATCAAAGAGGCGGTGATCTGGGGTGAAGGGCAGCCCTATCTCACGGCCTTCATTAATATCGATTTCGGCAATGTGGGCAACTGGGCCGAGGAGAGGAAGATCCCCTACACCACCTACACGGATCTTTCCCAGCAGACGGCGGTTGAAGAACTGATTCGAGAGGAGGTCCGGGAGGTCAACGGGCAGTTACCCAAGCCCATGCATCTGGTGAAGATTATATTATTGTATAAACTCCTGGATGCGGATGATGAGGAGCTGACCCGAACGGGCAAGGTGAGGAGAAAATTCGTCTTACAACAGTACCAGGACCTCATCGATGCCATGTACGCAGGAAAAAAGGAATTGGCAGTAACGGGCCAGGTGCGGTACAGGGATGGTCACGTGGGAACCATTGAAACCACGGTCAAGATTTTGGATGTGTAATCAGGAGGCATTGCCCGAATGGAAATCTTTTTTCAGTTACTGATTATCGGTTTATCCATCGGTTTCCTTTACGCCCTTGCCGCACTGGGGTTTGTCATGATTTTCAAGTCCAGCAGTGTGCTCAACTTTGCCCATGGCGAACTTTTGGCCATCGGCGCCTTTTTATTTCTGGTCCTTTCCGCATGGGCCAAGGTCCCCATTATTGTGGCTTTCGCAGTAACCCTGGCAGGCAGTTTCATCCTTGGTTTTATTGTGGAGCGATTTTTTCTGCGACCGCTCATTGGGGAGGCGCTGATCCAGGTAATCATGCTGACCGTGGGTTTGGCCGCCATGTTCAAGGGGCTGTTGCTCTTCATTTTTGGCGGGGATATCCATGTGTATCCCAAGTTTTTGCCGGAATCCCTGAATATCGATATGGGGAGCTTTCAAATCCCTGCTGTCTATATCGCCACCTTTATTATCGGGATTCTTTTCCTCATTCTTTTCGGCCTTTTCTTTAAGTACTCTTCACAGGGTATCTATATGCGTTCGGTTGCAGACAACCAGCCCGCAGCCCTTTCTTTGGGGGTGCATGTCAGAAGGGTCTTTGCCCTCTCCTGGGCCATCGCGGCCCTGGTGTGCGCCATGAGCGGTATCGTGCTGGGGATCCTGAACGGTATCAGCGTGCATGATTTGAGCATGATAGGCCTCAAGGTCTTTCCGGTGGTCATTCTGGGAGGGCTGGACAGTATCGGCGGGGCCATTGTCGGGGGCGTCATCATCGGCCTTTTGGAGACCTTTACGGGATGGTATAGCTCTTCTTTGAAGGAGATCGTCCCCTATATTGTGCTGGTCCTGATCTTGATGATCAGGCCCTACGGGCTTTTTGGATTGGTGGAGATAGAACGGGTCTAGTATT
>JAFDIX010000235.1 GCA_019307805.1 Deltaproteobacteria bacterium
TTTTAAGGTGCTTGCTTTACATTGATTTGAATATGACAAGGGCTGGGGTCGTAAATCATCCCTCTATGCGGCCATTTTGTGGTTACAATGAAATCCAGAAACCCAGGAAGAAAAATTACCTATTGACATGCATCTTTAGTTAGTTTACACTTCGAAATGTAAACTATAGAAAATAAGGGAGGAGGCATGAAAGCAACTGCAAAAGATCTCAGGTTCCATTCAAAGGAACTGCTTGATACAGTCAATAGAGGCGAGGACGTTGTAATAACTTTTCGCGGCAAGCCTTGCGCCAAACTTGTTCCCTACAGGGAAACTAAGAAGGAAATTAAAAAGAACGAATTGTTTGGAATCTGGAAAGATAACGATATGGTCCAAGATGTTGATGAATACGTCAGGGGATTAAGAAAAGGAAGATACTAAATGGTTATCGATACAGACGTCCTCATTTGGTACATGAAAGGAAATGAAAAGGCTTATAAAATTATTGAGAAATCAAAGAATGTTTTTATTTCTGTCGTTACATATATGGAATTAGTCCAAGGCATGAGAAACAAGAACGAGCTTAATAATCTTCGCAGGGCTCTTCATGTTTGGAACTTGAAAATTCTCTATATTTCAGAAGAGATATCCATTAAAGCGATGTTTTTTGTAGAACAACATTATTTAAGCCATTCAATTCAGTTGGCGGATGCTTTGATTGGTGCTACGGCAATTGCGTACGGGCTACCAATTCTAACAGGTAATGATAAACATTATAAAATACTAAAGAATATACAAATCAAAAAATTCCGGTCTTAATCTCCTAAAACCGCAGCGATGCCTCCTGTTTTCATTCACCTCCTCATTTAAAGCCATACCGCCCCTTTTTCAGCGCCGTTCACCATACTGCGATAGGCTGACAACATCCCGGGCGCCGGGTGGTCAGGGCGATTCACACCTTGTTTTTGTCTTTCCTGCAGTTCTTCATCCCCGACATGGAGTTGCAGGCTGTTTTTTAGAATATCGATTTCAATAATGTCTCCGTCCCGGACATGGGCGATGGGACCGTTGTCCCAGGCTTCAGGGCAGACGTGGCCGACACAGGGCCCTCGGGTGGCCCCTGAAAACCGTCCATCCGTGACCATGGCAACGGAGGTGTGAAGCCCCATCCCCACCAGCATGGCAGCAGGAATAGAAAGTTCCCGCATGCCGGGTCCCCCCTTGGGTCCTTCATAACGGACCACCAGTACAGAGCCTGGTTCTACCCGTTTTTCCATGAGGAAACGCCGGACATCTTCTTCAGAATCAAAGACAAATGCCGGCCCCTTGTGATGGAGCATGGATGGTTCGACCCCGGTCTTTTTCACCACCGCTCCCAGGGGAGCCAGATTTCCATGGAGTATGCTGAAGCAGCCGTTTGGGGACAGGGGATCATCGGTATTGTGAATAATCGCTTCATTGACTGGTGGGGCGTATTGTAGGGCTTCTTCGAGGTTACCGCCCATACAGAGAGGTGTCTTCAGATCCAGGAAACCGGATATAGCCTTCTGGATTCCGATCACGCCACCGGCTTCATGAAAGTCTGTCATATTGAAAGAAGAAGAGGGTTTGAATTTCGCCAGTGTGGGAACGGAGGTCTGGATACGGTCAAACCCCTTGAGGTCCAGATCCATTTCCATGAGGGAGGCACAGGCCATCAGGTGGAGCACCGCATTGGTGGATCCTCCGGATGCTGAGATAAATTTGATGCCGTTCTCCAAACCCGATGGGTTGAAAAAATGATCAAAGAGGAGGTTTTCCTGAACCAGGCCCACAATCCGTTCGCCCACATCCCTGGCCTGTCTGGGTTTGGCCGCATCAAAGGTGAGCATGGTCGTGGATCCGAATGGGGCTATGCCGCATGCCTCCAGAAAGCATCCCATGGTATTGGCCGTCCCCATCATGGAGCAGGTGCCTGATGAGGCGCAGAACCGTTCCTGGTATGAAAGAAATGTGGGGTCATCGATCTCGTCATTTCTCCGCTTACCTATGGCCTCCTTGAGATCCGATGTGACCAGGGTGCGGTCATCCATCCGGCAGGGCAGCATGGCTCCAGCAGTAAGAAAGATAGTCGGAAGGTTTAGACGTATGGCTGCCATGAGCATGCCGGGAATAATCTTGTCGCATGAACAGAGCATGACCATGCCTTCAAAACCGTGGGCTTTGACCATGGCCTCCACAGAGGACGCGATGAGATCCCTTTGCGGAAGGATGTAATGCATCCCGGGCCCCTGGGCCATGCCGTCACAGGGTGCAGGGACGTTGAATTCACCAGGTGATCCGCCCGCAGCCCAGATCCCTTCCTTGACCCGGCCACTGAGATTTTTCAAGGGTTGATGGCCCGGATTGACGTCTGTCCATGAGTTGACAATGGCAATCTGCGGCTTGTCCAGATCTTTGCTTCGGTATCCTACGGAATGCATGAGACCGCGGTAATAGGCCTCAGTGATATCATCGGGTCTTCCCCGGTGTTCTGCCATGTGTTACCTCCCGCAAAAAAAATGGAGTACTGGAGTATTGGAGTACTGGTAAAAACATCAAATTTCAAGCATCAAACTACAAACAAATTCCAAATCTCAACACCCAATGACCAAAACGCGTTCTAAAATTCCGAACTCACCTTATATGTTTGGATTTTGGAATTTTGAAAATTGATATTTATTTGTCATTTGGGTTTTGTCATTTGTAATTTTGTTAGTTTAGCTACTCCCATAATCATAAATTATTTACATTACGATGAACAATTTAAAATCAGCCATTCTCGCCTGCATTCTAACAACGGAATCTGCGGTTTGCAATTATTTGGTTGTGGGGAGAATGAAAGTATTATAGGGATAATTGGTCAAGCGGAGCATAGGCCAACAGGCCGGCAACACATCTAAATTATAGAATGGAGTGGATTACAATGGGTCTTATTCCTAATGTGACAAAAGAGCGCCTGGAAGCGGGAGAGGTGACGATTGGTTTTTCGGTGATGCATTCGCGGACCGTAAACATTGCCAAGATTGCCAAGAGCTGCGGGTATGACTGGCTGTGGGTGGATGCGGAGCACGGTTTTATGAGCACCCAGACAGCCACGGATATGTGTGTCGCCGCGCTGGACTGCGGCATCACGCCGATCGTTAGGGTGCCGGGGCCGGAAGACTTTCATGTGGGGAAAATGCTGGACGGAGGCGCCCAGGGGATCATCTTTCCCCACATAAATAATGCGGAGGAGGCGCGACATGCGGTGAGAAGCACCAAATACCCTCCAAAGGGGCATCGGTCTCACACCGGGGCCAAGCCTCAGCTCGGATTCGAACGTGTATCCATTGCAGAGTCCATTAAAATCGTGAATGAGAACATCCTTGTGGGGACCATGCTCGAAACACAGGAGGGGATCGACAATGTGGAGGAAATCGCCGCTGTTGAAGGGGTCGATATCCTGTTCATCGGCACCCAGGACCTCTCCATCGACATGGGGATCCCCGGTGAACTCAATCATGAACGTATCCATCAGGCCTATGAAAAAATGATCGCCACCGCAGTCAAAAACGGCAAGTCCGCAGGGATGGGGGGAGTCTACGACGATAGCCTGATTCCCGTCTACATTGACATGGGTGTGGGTTTTGTTCTGGCAGGTACTGATTATGAATTTATGGTAAACGCGGCGCGAGAGCGGGCCGATCAACTCAAGGCATTAATAAAGGAGTAAATCAGAATGAATGGGAAAAAAGCACCAAAACCCGGCACTCTGGATCATGTCGCCGTTGACGTCAAAGACCTCGATGAGGCCCTGCAATTTTACACACGTGTACTGGGTTTGAAAGAGCAGGGCACCCCCGACAATGTGAAGGCCCAGGGTGTACTGTGGCTTGAGTGGCCTGACGGCACGGTATTTCATATTGTGCAGAGTGAGGGAATGTCACCGTCTATTCTGGGTCATATGGCCATTTTTGTAGAAGATGCCGACGCATGGAAGGAATATATCAGCGCGAAGGGGGTTGAGATCGAAAGTCCCAAGGTTCAGGTATATAATGCGAAACGCTTCTTTCTTCGGGATCCATCGGGAAACCGCTTCGAATTCGTCCAATGGCTAAAATAATAATCAGACAGGATTAACAGGATGATCAGGATTTTTTTTTTTTTTTTTCCTCCGGCCCGTAAGGCCTACGCACCTGAGGGAAGAAACGCAAAAATAGATACCTGTTTAAAGATGCGCAATCGCAAAACAGCATGAAAAAGAATTGTCTTTTGAGGACTCTGGTCAATTAAAGGTGTGAGTACCTCCCGCCTCTGGGCGGGATTGGGCTTTATCCCTTCCTTCAGGGAAGGGATAAAAAAATTAATCCATAAAATCCTGTAAATCCTGTCTAATTTTGAAATTCGTGCAAAGGCTTTAGTGTTGCATGGTGATATTGCGGCGGAGGTATTGGCCATGCCCAGGCTTGCCAACCAGTTTGCCCTTGTCAAATACCTTGACGCCGCGGACATAGACGCTCTCCACTGCTCCCTTGACCTCCATCCCTTCGTAAACGCAGAAGTCTGAAGCGGTCAACAGCTCTTTCCCTCGGATCTGCCATCTCCTGTCCTGATCAATGATTACAAAGTCGGCATCTGCACCGGGCATGAGTGTGCCCTTGCGCGGGTAAAGGCCAAAGGCCTTGGCAGCGTTGCAGCTCGTGATCTGAGCCAGCTTTTGAAGCGAAATCCGGTTCCGGGCGAGCCCTTCGCTCAGGAGCAGAGGGAGGATAAGCCCTGTCCCGCCAAAGGCCGTTCGGGTGGACCATATATCCCCGGGGTTTTTTTCGGCAAGGGTAAAGGGAACGTGGTCGGAACCGATGGTCTCGATGAGCCCCTCTTCCAGGGCCTGCCAAACGGCGTCCTGATCCTCTTGGGTGCGGATGGGCGGTTTAATCTTGGCGAGCACGCCTGCGGGGCTGTCGATTGTCTGGGCCAGAAAATGGGGACAGGTCTCTGCCACAAAGTCCGTACCGCAGGCACGGGCATCCCGCAGGGCCTGGATGGCCGCAAGTGATCCGATGTGAGGAAAGTACACCGGCACCCCGTGGGCGCGTGAAAAGAGTGCTGCCTGTGTGATGGCAATGGCCTCGGCCAGGTCTGAACAGGCAATATGCCAGGCCTCGAGGCCGGTCATTCCCATGGCCTGTGCTTTAGTGATCCCATGCTGAAGCATTTTACCGTCTTCACAGTGAATACTGAGCAGAAGGGGTGCTGCTGCCTGAGCCATTGCTTTGAAGACCTCGTTGAGATGGGCTGTGCTGTAATCCACGTCATGGGGATCTTCAGCGGTAGCGCCGGGGCGCAGGTCCATAAGGATGCCGCGACCCTGCTCTCCTTCCATGTTCATGTATACCTTGAAGGAACTGATGCCAAACTGTTCTGCATATTGGTGCATTTCAGATACATGATCCTGGTCAAAGAGGGTCAGATGAAAGGCAATATCCTGGTACAGCAAACGGTTCGCAAGTTCTATCTGCTCATCCATCAGCTCAAAGTAGGATTCGGTCCGACGGAAATATCGCAT
>JAFDIX010000013.1 GCA_019307805.1 Deltaproteobacteria bacterium
TCGGCACACTCGGCACCAGGTTTCCCGCAAACGGACCACTTTCCACTTTCGGATTCGTGTAGGTGTAGTTTCCACGCAGATCAAAGTGTTTAAAGGTTTTTCCGATGGCAATCTCTATCCCTTCTCTTCGGCTCTTTCCTACAAGATTATCATTTGCCCCCCAACCAAAAGGACCCCCTGTAGGATTAAAAAAGATTTCATTGGAGACATCCATACGAAAGAGATTGACCCCTGCAAAAAAGGTCTGGTCAAAATAATGGCGAACCCCCAGTCCATAATCGTCCGAAGTCTGGGGAACCAGTGTGGTGTCAATGGTGTTGGAAAAAAAATTGAACATCTCATCCAGAACCGGATACCGGAAACCATCAGCATAACTGAAATAGACATAGGATTCTTTGTAAAATTTGTAATTGATTCCCGCGTTAAAGAGATTCAGGTCAAAATTCGTTTCATTGGGAGTGCTGGGCGCAAAAGAATAGTCGACCTCGTCGTAACGGTACCCGCCGCTGATGAACAGGTTGTCCACGGGTTCAATTTCATCGTGGATGTAGAACCCCTGGTTTTCCTTTTCCAGGAAGAACACACCCTTCATGGGAAAGCCGAAAAAGATTGTTGTATTCTCTATGTCCTCTTTGGCCTTGAAATAGTCATAACCAAGGGTCAGGGTATTGTTGCGTCCGAAGAGCGGTTCCCTCACCACGAACTGGGGTGAGGCAATATCCGTGCGGATCTCCGTTTCTCCCGTGAATGTCCCTCCGGCAAAGGAGGCGAAAAAGCGGGATTCCCTCTTTCTTCCGGAAAAATCCACTTGAAAGAGGCTGTCGTTCATAAAATAGATCTCCGGTTTTGCCTGGACATAGTTGTCCGTGACATCGGAGAAGTCGTCCGGGTTAACCGTCCCCTCCCGGGGCACGCCCGCAATGAGCTGGCTGAGCCGCAAAGCCCCCGGCATCCCAGTGTCATCAGTGTGGTAGCCGCCGCTCACGGTCAACTTTCCCCGCTCCCCAAAAAGGTACCCCAGGTTCAGGCCGGCATCCTTGGCCCGGGTCTCACTATTGAGGCGGTATCCGTCGGATTTGAAGTAGTTTCCATTCAGTGCATAGGAAAAACCCTTGTGGGATCCACTGACATAGGCATCCCCGCCATAGGTATTCCAGCTTCCGGCAACGCCTTTGATCCCTGCCTCAAATCCTTTCCCTTCCCTGGTGATAATATTGATCACACCGCCGGATGCATTATCTCCGTAAAAGACACTTCCCCTGCCTCCCCGAACGATTTCAATGCGCTCTACCCGATCCAAAGGGATGAGGTACCAGTCTGCTCCGCTCAGGTCCGGCGCATTGACGCGCCGTCCATCCACCAGCACCAGTGTGTTGGACTGGGCCGTCTCACCAAAACCCCGGAGATCCACCCTGTAATTCCTTCGGTTCCCGGCAACATCCGTGACATTTATTCCCACCTGTGTTCTCAAAATGCTCGGGATATCCATTGCCGTGGAGTTTTCGATGTCCTTTCTTGTAATCACTGTGACATTGGCCGGGATCGTGGACACCTCTTCTTCGTATCGGGTAGCCGTCACCACCACCTCCTTCATGGTCACTGAGGATTGGGTTTCATTCTTCTTCTCCTTATCCTCCCCCAGGGCGGGCAAGGGCAATAGGGCGATCAGCATAAGGGCGATTACTCCTTTTTTTATCATGGTTACTCCTCCGTCTGTTCTTGGAAATAAATCGGCCATGTATTTCGCCGAACCTGTTAATTCAGCCCGCAGAGCATGGGAATGCGGCCGGGGTGCACATGGTTTGGTGAAGTATGGGGTCCCGACAGCATGGCAATAGCCCCTGATTTTTTGTTCAGCCAGCGCCTGTATTCCCGCAAAAGGCTGGGATCATGAATGTGCCAATGCTCACCCAGGTATTTCAGTTCCTCTGTCACCCGCCAGTAAAAATGCATTGGCAAATCCCTTCAAAAGACCAAAAAAAATCCCCGGATCAAATGAATTGATCCGGGGATGTCCCTTTTTTATCCTCGAAATCCTCTGGGAAACCTTCTACCACGAAGGTTTTTCCCCAACAAGTGCAGGCAGGTCTTCTGACTCTCAGATCCTTCTACTCACCGCGCCTTCCCATCCAGTTCAAACCAAAACAGTGGCGTTGTGCGGCTTTCGTCCCTGATCACAGCGGCGGGCCCGTCCCCGACTTTAACGGGGTTCCCTATTTTGCCCCAATGGGCACCTGTACTTGAGTGTTGTCTCTAAAACAAATCAATAACGACGTCAAGCATTAATTTGTAATACTTCCCAATATCACCAAATTCAAGCGCATGCCACCAGCAGCAGCCATGCCTCCAGAATTTCGGCCATGGCCCCCAGCATGTCTCCCGTGACGCAACCCATGCGCCTCTCATAATAGAAAAGAATCAGAATGGTCATGGCCACGAAGGAGATATTCAACCAGATGGCATGCCACCCCAGCCATCCGGAAATGAAGACCGGCAGGAGAATCGTCCATAATGCCCATGTGGGAGGTTTCCGAGAGAAAAAGTCCGTGCCCATGCCCCCATCGGGTCTGCCGTATTTCAGGCATTGAATGCCGAACATCATGGCGCCGCGGGAATAGGCCGGGATGAGGAAGAGATAGAGGGTTCTCTGTTCCACAAGGCACCTCAGCCCTCCCCATTTAATGGCCAGCACAAATACAATGGCCAACAGACCCATGGCCCCGATGCGGCTGTCCCTCATAATGGCCAGGGCTCTTTCCCGGGGTCTGTGACTGAATAAACCGTCCGCCGTATCCCCAAGCCCGTCCAGGTGAAGCCCCCCGGAAAGTACCGCAAGAAGCATCACGTCAAGCAAAGCAACCACGGTCCCGGGCCACAACATGGAAAAGACATAGTCGCCCATGACCATGATCAATCCGATGGCCAAACCCACAACAGGAAACCAGGGGACCATCTTTGCCGCCTCAACAGTCCTGGGTTTTCCCATGGGGAGGATGGTCAGGAACTGAAATGTAGCAAAAAGGTTCTTCATCAGCTGACACCTATCCTATTCTACCCACTGTCCTCCGTCTACTGTCCAATATCAGCCACGCGTGCTTGCATCCCGTTTGCGGGGTTCGCTTTGCTCACTCGACCCAACTTCGCCAAGGCTTCGTCGCGCCAAGCACACACAGACTATGCGTCTGACGACTTGTCAGACGCAAATAGGTCATGCCCTGCGGGCCATAATGCACACGATTCAAACGCAATGAGTTGCTACTTAATCTTTCTTTTGTTCCTCTTTGACTAATCAACCAGTCAACTAATAACTGCCCTTTTTGTCCTCTCCCCGTTCGCTTTGCGCCATGCCCCATGCGCTTTGGCCCTATTCCCTCCGTGTCCTCTGTGCCTCTGTGGTGAACCCGACTAGGCCTGGCTTACCCCGGCCTCCTCAAAGGTGAGCATTTCTTTGATGATGCAGGCCCCGGCTTCGATGATATGCATTGCCAGAGCAGCCCCTGTGCCTTCCCCGAGACGCATGTCCAGATTGAGGATGGGGCGAAGCCCCATGTATTCCAGTATGATCCCATGTCCCTGCTCCAGGGACCGGTGACCCGCAAAGACATAGTCACTAGTGGCAGGGCAAAGACCGTGGGCAATGAGGGCTCCCGCCCCTGAGATAAAACCATCGATCACCACAGGTTTTCTGAAATAGGCCCCTGCCAATATGATCCCTGCAATGGCCCCTATTTCAAATCCGCCCACTTTGGAAAGAACGTCCATGGGTTCCTTCGGGTCAGGGGCGTTCCGTTTTATACCCAGCCCGATGGTTTCGCACTTCCTTTGAAACCCCTCGTCGTCCACGCCCGTACCGCGACCGGTGATCCCCGCAACCGGTGTGCCGGTCATCACCGCTCCGATTGCAGCGGATGCCGATGTATTTCCTATCCCCATGTCCCCCGTACCGATGATTTCAACACCCTCATGGAAAAGGGCTTTGGCCGCCCTAAAGCCCTCCAGAATTGCCGATTCTGCCTGGTCCCTGGTCATGGCCGGGCCTTGACTGAAATCCTGGGTCCCCCGGGCGATCTTTCTGACAAGAAGCCGGCCGCCATCCCCGGTCTGTTCGGGGATATCCGGGATGATTCCCACATCCACGACCATCACCTGTGCCTCCTCAAGACGGGATAGGACATTGATCCCTGCCCCGCCGCCGAGAAACGTTTTGACCATTTCCCCGGTGACCACCTGGGGGTATGCACTGACACCGGATGCCGCGATACCGTGATCGCCTGCCATCACCAGGAAGGCCTTTTTCTTTACTGACGGTTTCAAGGTTCTCAGTATACCGCACAATTGCTCCCCGATGACATGCAGTTCTCCCAGGGCCCGTTGCGGCATCACCAACTGATCCGTACGTTCCCTGGCCCTGTCAAGAAAGTCTTTGTCTACGTCCTCGATTCCGGAAATAATCTCTGATAAATTCATAATCTCCCTTCACTAACTCCTTTCGTAGTTCGTATCGCAAATTCTTTAATTAATCGGCCCAATAAATAACGATGCGAGATGAGCCTGTTGTATGAATAGTGCCACTGGAGGCTGATGGAAAATCCCTAGACGCAAGGCATCCGAAACCGGGGACCCGCCCGCAGGGTGGGGAGTCCTCACGAAGCGCGGACAAATCCCGAGGAATGAGGCGTACAAATACGGCCTGCGGCATAAGGCACACGGCACAAGGGATTAGATAATACAGTTCATCGCCTCTGTTCTCCAGACCTTGCGCCTTAGGCCTTGCGCCTTGAGCCTTTCATTTTTCTACGCCGCAGCGACCGGGGATAAGGATAACAAAGCATATGGACGTTTTCCGGCAGCCTCCCTATTTCAGTTTCCCTTTGATGACCTGGGGCAGCCCGGCAACCATGAAAACC
Source organism: Deltaproteobacteria bacterium (assembly GCA_019307805.1). GTDB lineage: Bacteria > Desulfobacterota > DSM-4660 > Desulfatiglandales > HGW-15 > JAFDIX01. Next base: position 4,908 of record JAFDIX010000013.1, read on the forward strand.
ACGCTATCTGCACACGCCGCCATCTTCTGATTTATGGCACCGACCAGGTCCCGGAATACCCGAGCCATCCTGTTCTCGGGCACGATCCCGGAACCCACTTCATTGGTTACCACGACAACGGACTGGGGGATTTTCCGGATCATATCCACCAAGTCATTTACCCTTGCGAAGATATCGTCCTCTGTGGTCCCTGCCATGAGCAGATTGGTGATCCACAGGGTGAGACAGTCGATCAAGGCCACCTGGCAGTCCTCCTCCAGAGAGGCCAACATTTCTGAAAGTGTGATGGGCTCCTCGATCGTTTTCCAATCCGGACCCCGCTCCTCCCGGTGTCTCTGAATCCGCCGTTTCATCTCATCATCCAGGGCCTCTGCCGTGGCCACAAAAACCTTGTTTTTAAAATGTTTGTTTACATAATCCAGAGCAAACCGGCTTTTTCCGCTGCGACAACCACCCGTAACCAGAATCACCTCTTTCATGGCAAATTTCCCTCTCTGGTGCCTTTTTATGAGCCCATGCCCCTGCGTTTTCACCGACAAAGTCTGTGTGAAGGCCCTCTGACAAGCCCGTAGTCCCCTTAAATCACCCGTCTTCGCCTTCGGCTACGACGCGGTTATCCGCCTCCGCCTAAGCTCCGAGGCCGCATCGCGCCGTAGGGCGACGATCATTTGGGCATTCATCCACGGGCGCGGCGTGGTCTTCTGCGAAGGCGGATAAAAAAATCCCCGGACCGATTGGCTCGATCCGGGGATGTCCCTTTTTTATCCTCGGAATCCTTTGGAATAACCCCGTGCCACGGAGGTATTTTCCATCAGTCCAGGCAGGTCTTCTGACTCTCAGTTCATCCTACTCACCGCGCCTTCCCATCTTCATTGCGGACAGTGGCTTTTATTCGGCTTTCGTCCCTGATTACAGCGGCGGGCCCGTCCCCGAATTTAACGGGGTTCCCTGTTATGCTCTTAGAGCACCTGGACTTTTCCTTTTGTTCTCTAAACCCTAGTCCCCATCTCCTGATGTAGAATCGTCGCAAGGTTCTTCTAAATCATCTCCCCTGCTGTGCTCCGGGCTTGCGGCGGTTGTACAAAAAGGCAACTTCTCTTCCGGTTTTTTCTTGTCCTTTCCCGGTTTTTCTTCCTGTTCTTTGTTTTCTTCCTTCTCCATCACATCCTCCTCCCTTTACCACCCGCAACACTGGTGGGAAGGGTATTTGACTAATCTCTTAAAAGTTTCCCTGAAACAATCCCCCCCAGGATCCCCAGCATGATGGCGACCCATATGAGGATGGGGACCGCATGGTGAAAAATGGCCCAGAGGGCGCCGCTGCCCACAACGGCAGGGACAATCATGACAATGCCGATTCCCAATTTCCTGGAGATATCCATTTTCATCCTCCTCACGCTTCAGGCACTTCAGACCCATTGAATTTTCAAGTATAGCCTACGCCTTTGACCGGGCCACCACGTTTTCACAATGGAACGTTGACTCTACCACAGAATACAGGAATTGACTATTTCAAAAATCTTTCAAAATGTAAACCAGGTTTTTAATAAATTCTTCCCCGTGCCCCACCCGATTCCATGTCACCATCTCAACGCAAGGCCATCTCACGAAAAGGAAGCCCCAGCTCCCCGGCCAGGGATTTCAGATCTTCCTCAAGGGTAAGGGTGGTACCGTCCTTCCTGACCAGCTTGATCGTCTTGTCCGCCACAATAAAGACCTGGAGCTTTTTCGGATCCAGAAAACGGTTCGCCAGCGCCTTCAGTTCCATCCTGCCGACCGCCATATAGGCATCCTGGATGCGCTCAAGGGTATCCAGGGGCTCTTTGCGCATGTGGTAACGGCTGTAAACCTCCACCAACTCCTCGGGTGAATCCACATTAAAGACAAAACTGTTCAATGCGTCCATTCGTTTTTGCATGATTTCCGCCTCAGGGACATCCTTTCCCAGTCCGGACATGATTGCTGCGGTCTCCCGAATGGCCTCTGCCGTCTTATCCGCCTTGCAGCCGATGTAGCCCCGGAGCAATCCGGCCTGCCATTTATAGGTCTGGTAAAACCATGTCGCATAGACCAGCCCCAAGTCGTCCCGAAGTCTGACGTGCAGAAGGGAATCGCTTCCGCCGAAGATATTCATGAGGAGGCTTATCTTCCAGTATTCCGGATCCGTCCGTTTGACACTCGGAAGGGCCAGGGCCACCTGGGATTGGATTTGACCCGGTTTGTGGATGAGGGTGAGCACCGGTGCGGTGACCCCTGGATCTGCAAGATGTCTTTCAGGGGCCTTCTTTTTCTGCATCTTTCCAAAAAGTCTTCTGAGCCCAAGGACGACCTCCGCCTTTTCAATATCTCCTGAAACAGCCACCACCATGTTGGAAGGTACAAAATAGGTCTTTAAGAATTCCTTTAAATCCTCCCGGGTTATGGCTGGGATGGTCTGCAACTCCTGCAAAGGGTCCCGGCCATAGGGATGCCCCTTAAAATGCCATATCATGCTCTCTCTGCTGCTGACTGCGCGGGCGTCTTCGGACTGGCGCTTAAGCCCCACCACAATTTCCCGCTTGACCACAGTGAGGATTTCCGGATCGAACCGAGGGCCCAGGAGGACCTCATCCAAAAACGCCAAGCCCCTTTCCCAATCCCCTTTCAGTATCGAGAGGCTCACTTGGGCATCCTCTTGACCGATCCCAACGGACAGTTTGATGGCGTTTTCATCCAGGGCCAGGGCCAGGGCACGTGGCGAGTACTTCGCAGTTCCGCCACGAATAACGGACCCATTCAGGACCGTGTCCAACCCGGCTTTGGCTTTTTCCAGATCCACTTCACCAGCCTTCACCATGATTGTCAGATCAATGAGTGGGAGTTCTCTGTCCGGTAGGAAAAAGACCTTGGCACCCTCCACATCAAAGGTCTCCGCCCTGGGATAATGTATTTTCCGGGGCTCGCGCTCAAAGGACAGGGGGTGTTTCCATCCCTTGGGCGTGGGATAAATGGAGTGGTTCTCAAAGGTCTTGGAGCGCTCCATCCCCACTGCCGCAAATCCTGTGACGGTCCTTTCCTCGACATACCGTTCAGGAGGACTATCCGGCCGTCCGCCGGGAAGAATATAGACGGTGGTCCTTTTCTCTTGCTCAATGTACCTCCTGGCCACATCCATAATCCTTTCAGGGGTCACTGCAGCGATTCGGTCCAGGTAGTTTGTCAGATATCGCCATCCCACCTGCACCTCCATGGTCGCCAGTGTCCCGGCCATCTGTTCGTTGCTCCTCATGGTGCCCAGAAACTGACGCTGGGTCAGTTTTATGACCCGCTTCAGTTCCCGGGGCGTCACCGGGTGGGTCTTGAGTTTTTCAATCTCATTAACGAGGATATGCTCCAAGTCCTCACAGGCCTTCAAGTAGGCCGCCTTTTTTTCTTCACCGCCGATCTCTCCCCCCTTCAATACCTCAGGCTCATTGGGGGTTCCCCCCAGCATCACCATACCGCCATAACGATTGTCCGGGTTGTGGACCCAGGCATTCACGGCCATCCCCGCATCCACGATATTCTGGGTCATACGGGCGCCCCGACCCTGGCTCAAGATCATGGTCATGACATCCAGGGCATAGAAGTCCTCATGCCCCGTACGCGCCCCATGATACCCGATTCTCACAAGCGGGGTGCGTGCCCCCTTCAGGTAGCGCAGGCTCTTGCGAGGGCCTGCCTGGGGCGGCTCTTGCGTCACCTCTTCGGGCGCCCGAGCACCGGTCGGATACCTTTCAAAATAGATCTTGGCCAGTTTCTTGGCCTCGTCCAGTGTAATATCCCCCACCAGCACACAAACTGCATTGGCCGGGTTGTAGTATTTCTTATGAAACGCCATGCCGTCCTCGGTGCTGTATTTTTCCATATCTGATTTCCACCCGATGGTGGGATTGCGGTAGGGATGTGCATTGTATGAGGTCGCGTACATGTCCAGCCAGGCTGCCCCCCCGGGGTTGTTGATATACCGGAAGGCCCATTCCCGCTGTACCACCTCCTTCTCCACATAGAACTCACGCCAGGACGGCTCAAACAATTGCTCGCTGGCAATGGAAAACCATTGCTCAAGCATATCCGAAGGCACGGAGACCATATACTGGGTCTGGTCTTTGCTGGTAAAGGCATTTACCCGAACCGCCCCGTTCCGTCCCAATTGTGAGGAGAATGCCTGGGGCACATAGATTTTCTGAACCTCACGACGAAGCCCGGCCATCTCCTCAAGCTTGCTCGCGATCAGGCCCTGATCAGGCTTTCGTTTCAGCTCTTCCCTAAGGACTACCTGATAGGCCGATTCAATCTTTTTCTGGAGTTTCTCATCCTTTTGAAAGTTCAGGGTGCCGAAATTTTTGGTCCCCTTGAACATCATATGCTCCAGCAAATGGGCGATCCCTGTTTTGCCCGTTTCCTCAAGGGCCGATCCTGCGCGAATGGCAATTCGGCAGGCAACCTGCGGCGTCACAGGCCGTTCCACCACCAGAAAGAGCATACCGTTTTCCAGGGAAAACTGCTTGACATTGAACCCCGTCTTGAGGGCGCTTTCCCCGGCCAGGCACGGACTTGCCGCCACCACCAGGAATAATAAAAATATGATAATGGACTTCGTGAAACGCATAAAATATCTCCTCACTGCAACGTTAGGGTTCATTCTGAACCAGTTTTCCTTCCACCCTCAGCAGCGCCTCGGACAGTTTGGTCCAGGACAACGCCAATCCCGCAATAACACCAAAGGCATTTGCCGCCACATCACCCCATTCAAAGGTCCTGTCCCCCAGGGCCCCCTGCATACACTCTAAGATAATGCCCATAAGCACAAAGCCAAGCCCCAGGTATCGGTATGCCCGGCCCGGCTTGGTTATCAGTCCGAACCAGAACATCAAAAACCCGTAGGCGCAGGCGTGCCCGACCTTGTCTATTCCAGGGAAATCAAAAGGTTGGGTTGGTGCCGGCGTCAGGGACAAAAAAATGACCAGTCCGACCCATATGCACCCCAGAATCAACCAGAGTTTCAGAAATCGCAGATCTCTCAGGCTTTCCATAATATCATTGTTCCATTTACGTTCACCGTCATTGTTTTCCTGCCGCCAAATGGAATGGTGGAATTATGGAATGATGGAGTAATGGGTTAAGAACAGCTGTGAGCAACGGACCGGAGCAAAACTATCATTCAGAATACAGCTTATCTTCCCATTGTTTACTAATTTGTTTTTTCTGAAGCGATTCAATCAGTTTGAGTAGCTGATTCTCAACCCTGTAGTGCAATTTGTCCAAGCGCTCGCAATCCTCTTCAGTGATTTGTTGAGCGCTCCTGCAACTGACATAGCAGGAATGAAGTTCCCCGCAGGATCCAAGGGCAATATTGAGAAAGTTCAGGTACTCTTTCAAGCTTCGGCGACAATATCCTTCTGAAATATTTCTTGATATGCTATGGGCAGCATCGATCCCATTAGCAGCCACCTTTTTGAGTTCAAATGGAAAATTGGACAAAATCTCACAGGCTAGGACATAAAGGGATACCCCATCTTGCCAAACCCTGAGCTTCTTAAAGCCTCTATTGATATTTTTCCGTTCCATAACTACCTTATCCCATGAATCGAAATATCTTTCAATGGGATGCTTAACAACCCATTATTCCATTGTTCCACCATTCCATTTTTCCAAACGTGAGTGAAACGGTCCGGTGGGTCAATGGGTGTGCTGGCGAGAACCGCAAAATTGACTTTCTGAGTCTGGACGTTATAATTTCAATAAACAATCATGTTTTGGGAGTGTGTATTACAATGGATGAACTAAGCGACGAGATGCACTATGAGGGGATGTGTATCAGGCCCCCAAGTGAGGCCCACAGTATCCTTCTGCAGGTAACCCTGGGATGTTCCCACAATAAATGCACTTTCTGCGGGACCTTCAAGGACAAGCGATTCACCATCAAAGATGACAAGATCATTCTCAGCGACATCCTTTTTGCCTCAAAATACATGAAACGCCAGGACAGGGTATTCCTCATGGACGGGGATTGCCTGATTATTCCCCAGAAAAGATTGATGTGGATCCTGGACAGGATCAAGGAACACCTTCCCTGGGTGAAAAGAGTGGGCTCCTATGCCAATGTCAAGGGCATCAGGATGAAATCTCCCGAAGAGCTGATTGCACTGAGGGAAAATGGTCTGGTCATCCTTTACCTGGGTGTTGAGACCGGTGACGATGTGCTCAGAAAGAAGATTCGAAAGGGATCCAGCGCCGAGACCTGCATTGCCATGGGCAGGAAAGCAAAGGATGCGGGATTCAGGTTATCTGTCACCGTCCTTCTTGGCATCGCAGGAAGGGAGGGCTCACTGGAACACGCACGGGCCACCGGACGCCTGCTCAGCGCCATGGACCCCAATTTTGTGGGGGCCCTGACCGTGATGGTGGTACCGGGAACGGCCCTTGATGAAGAGTATCAAAAGGGGACTTTTGAAATCCCGGACCAAAAGGAACTCCTTATGGAACTGAGGGAGATGATCGCCCACACGAATCTCACCAAGGGACTTTTCTTCTCAAACCACGCCTCCAACTATTTGCCGGTCAAGGCCCGGCTTCCCAGGGGAAAGCAGGATGCCCTGGATCTGATTGACAGTGCCCTTGAGGGGGCTGTGGATCTCAGACCCGAATGGATGAGGGCACTCTAAAATTGCCATAACGTGTTTTTTTCACAAAGGAAAACGTCACCTGATACGTAAAATCCTCCGCCCCTGCTTCAGCCGAGTAAAAAGTTCCCATTTTGGGAACTTTTTACTTGACATGGTTATGGGAACCGATTAGATTATGCATGTAATCAAACGAAAAACCCTGATCGAATTCTACGAGCAGCCTGGGCGTCAAGATGTCAAGGGGCCTTTGGAGGCATGGTACTACGAAGCGAACCATGCACAATGGGCATCACCGGCAGATGTAAAAAGACAGTATCGATCTGCCAGCATTCTCAGGGGCAATCGGGTTGTTTTCAATATCGCAGGCAATAAGTACCGACTGGTGGTAAGAATCAACTATGACTCGAAAACCGTCTTTGTGCGCTTTATTGGAACGCATCAAGAATATGACAAAATCGATGCCAAGGTGATCTGAATGATTAGCCGTCTGATTAAAAATGAAAAAGATTACGACAAGGCGCTATCCCGCATTGAACAAATTATGGATGCCAAGCCCGGCACTGCAGAAATGGATGAACTGGAATTACTGACCGCCCTTGTTGAAATGTATGAAGAGCGTCACTTTCCTATCAGTTGGCCTGATCCCATTGATGCGATCAAGTTCCGGATGGAACAACTGGGCTTCGGCCAAAAGGACATCGTTCCCTTCATGGGAACAAAAAGCAAAGTATCTGAGGTCTTGAATGGTAAGCGTCCACTTACTCTGGCCATGATGCGGGGGCTCCACAAAGGGCTCGGTATACCGGCGGAGATATTATTAAGGGAACCGGGGGGACAGTTTCCGGAAACACTGCCGGACGTGGAATGGTCCCGCTTTCCGGTCCGGGAAATGGCGAAACGAGGGTGGTTGGCTGCGGTTGACGGGATGCATGGAAGGTCTGAAGAGATGATGCGCCCCTTTGTTGAAGCCGCGGGAGGTTTTGACGCGGTGCCGGTGCCTTTGTTTCGCCAGGGAATCGTGGGCCGGATCAATGACAAAGCGGACAGATATGCCGTTTCAACCTGGTGCATGCGTATATCGGCACTAGCCCTTAAAAATCCACTGGAAACTCCCTTTCGCAAAAGGAGTTTAACTCTGCCTGTCTTGAGAGATATCGTCCGGTTGAGTTACTTTAAGGACGGTCCTCTCCTTGCTCGTGAATACCTGGCCAAACAAGGGATTCATTTAATCATCGTCTCTCATCTTTCTAAAACCTACTTGGATGGTGGCGCAATGTTGTTACCGAACCAGAACGCCATCATCGCCCTGACCCTGCGCTACGATCGTCTCGATAACTTTTGGTTTACCCTGCTCCACGAATTGGCTCACTTGGCGACACATCTGTCTAGGGAATGCCGACTCGTTGTCGATGACCTGGATCTACGTCGCCATGATAAAGACAGCCCGGATAACACCGAAAATAAGGCAGACGAGATTGCATCGGCGGCGCTAGTCCCCAAGCGTTATTGGCCAATATTGGACGCTGGTGAAGTGCCCAAAGCAGCCGATGTCCTCTCTTTGGCTACCAAACTTAAGATCCATCCGGCCCTGATTGCCGGACGAATAAGATTCAAACACAATAATTACAGGATTTTGTCGACGTTGGTCGGCCGTGACCAAGTCCGAAAGCTTTTCCCGGAATATGCTCAAGAAACGACAATTTAGAAGTGAGGCAGATATTCACTACCCTCATAGGGTAAAGTAACTGATACTCCAGCAATTCATGTTTTCAAGAAGATTATGGATGAGAGCATTATAGACATGAGGAGGGACTGAAATGGCACTGATGATGAGCCTCGAGGGCTTTAGGGGCGCTGCGCAAAATGCTGAAGCCGCTGTCTTAGATTGTGTCCTGGCCAACAGAATCCTTTCCAATGAAGAGATCCTGGACGCCTTTGGCCACGTGTCTGTCAGAAATCCCGAAAACAAAGACACCTTTTTCCAGTCCCGGTCTCTGGCCCCTGGACTGGTCACACAAAATGATATTCTGGAGATCGATCTTGAGGGGAATGTAATCACCAAAACGGAGATGAAACCCTATGGCGAGAGGATCATTCATGCGGCCATACTCAAGGCCCGCCCGGACGTGAATGCCGTTTTTCACGGGCATCCCCATTCCATCATTCCCTTTTCGAGCACGGGCATCCCCATAAAACCCATCGCCCATTTTTCCGCCATGTTCTACCAAGGCGTTCCCCTTTTCGATGATTACGATGTAAACTCGGGCATGTTGATTGCGACCCCGGAGGAAGGCGAACGCGTGGCCCGAACCCTGGGGGATGCCAGGGCTGTCCTTTTGCGGGACCACGGGTGTTGTGTGGTTGGTGACAGTATCCAGACAATGGTGATGGCATCCATCTATTTGCGGGACAATGCGGCCCTTCAGTATCAGGCCCTCCAACTGGGTGAACCGAAGTATCTCTCCCTTGAAGAGGGGAAACGGGCGACAAGAATTTCTGAAAGCGCCCTTGCGGTCGAACGGGCCTGGGGCTACTGGGTGAACCGGGCAAAAAAGGCCATGCCGGATCTTCCCTAAGAATACCGGCACGAAATAGCTGAAATTCCAGTTTTCCCATTTTCCAGGCATCCTCGCAAAAAAATCCCACCTGAATTCCTCCCACTAACAGGAATACGCAGCAACCCCGGTAATTCGATCGGGAATTATAACGTTCTTCTGGTAGTTGAAACCGCGCAACCATTCCTTGGCTTTCCAATCATAAATTATCTTATGGCACACCTTTCATAGATACTCGGGGAACAAAGCAAATGGGAGGAAGGCATGCGAAAAGAATGGTTCAATTTTTTTCTTGACAAATATATTTAAATGATGGACTGTTTAACTGTTCAACAATTTAACGATTTATCATTTGCGTGGCCGGTTTGCTTTTGCGACCAGAACCATTCAACAGCGTAAATCAGGTTGTTTCTTAAGTTTTTTTTTGAAATTTAAAGATTTCCAGGGAGGGGAAAAAATGAAACTTGATATTTTCAACCACATTTTTCCAAAAACATTTTTCGACAGGATGCTCAAGGAGAGTTCTCACCAGAAAGATATGGGAAAGCGAATTCGAAATATTCCGGTTCTCTATGACTTGGATGAAAGATTCAAGGTCATGGACCAGTTTGAGGATTATGCTCAGGTTCTCAGTCTGTGCTCTCCTCCCCTCGAGGTCATGGCCGGTCCGGAGAAAAGCCCTGAATTTGCCAGATTAGCCAATGACGGGATGGCAGAATATGTGGAGAAATACCCGGATCGGTTTCCGGCATTTATTGCTTCCATGCCTATGAATAATCCGGATGCGGCACTCGAGGAAATTGATCGAGCAATAAAGGATCTCAAGGCAGTGGGTATTCAATTTTTTTCTAATGTCAACGGCAAGCCCCTCGACCTTCCGGAGTTCAAGCCTCTGTTCCAAAAGATGGCAGAGTACGACCTTCCCATCTGGATTCATCCCAGCCGGGGAGCCGAT
>JAFDIX010000961.1 GCA_019307805.1 Deltaproteobacteria bacterium
GGGATGCAAAAGGGGCTCACCCCAACCCTGAAGAAAAACCAGGTTCGACGAACCAAAGCTCCCTTTAAGGCGCCTGAAGGTGTCCATCTCCATCAAACCACCGCCCCATATCTCCCCGTAACAGCCATGAACACAATAGGGGCAGGAGGCGTTGCAGAGTGCCGATACCTCGACCTGGATGACATCAAACCGAGAGGGCGGGTTGGGTTGAAATATTTGCTTTAAAAAATCCTTTAGCATAGCGGAATTCTCCTTCCCCTCATTCTGAAGGAGAATTTCTTTCGGGTCAAGGGCAAGAAGTACTATTGACTTTCTGAGGGCTCATGGGGTAGGGGAGGCAGTTAACTTACGATGATTACGGTTTGATCATCGCGAAAGATGGGACAGGGGAGGTTCGTGAAAATGATTCGAAGTGTGAACGGAAATACACCAAGAATCCATCCATCCGCCTTTATCAGCGAAGGGGCCTATGTGGTTGGCGATGTGGAAATCGGAGAGAACGCCAATATATGGCCCGGTGCGGTCATCAGGGGTGATTATGGCAGTATCACCATAGGTGCAGAAACGGCGGTTGAAGATAACTGTGTTATTCATTCAGGTTCACCCAACTCTACAACCGGAGATGTGGTCATAGGCAACCAGGTGATCATTGGTCATGGTGCTGTTATGAACGGACGGCGCATTGGAAATAATGTCCTCATTGGGATGAATGCAACCATCCTCCATGACGTGGAGATCGGGAATGCATGCATTATCGCTGCAGGAACCCTGTTGGAGCCTGGGTTTAAGGTGCCGGACAATTCATTTGTTCTCGGGTCTCCCGGAGAAATCAAAGGGAAACCAACTGAAAAGCAATTGTGGTGGGCATTTGAAGGATACAAGGACTATTGCGAATTGGCAAAACAATACAAAGCCGATGGGTTGTAAAGCGTTGAGCCCAGCCTGCTGTGGGGGTCAGAGATAGATGGCTCTGCCTGTAACAGTTTCAAGGAGTGCGTTGAACAGGGCAGAGTCATGGAGAGCCCCTTTCCAGGGGGCAAATCAAAGCCTGGTCCTCTGGACCCGGATCTTTACTTCAGGAGTGGCTCCAGCCAGGCTTTTTGGTTCTTTTCCGCCTTCAACTTTTCAAGAATGGGATTGATCTTGAGACCATAACCCAATCCTCTGGCAGGAAGGACAATAAAGCTCACCAATCCGCCTAATTCCACTTTCCCATCCCGAATCAGGAGAATAGGGGACCCGCTGTCACCCTCGCTTACAACCGCAGAAATCCCGAAGATATTGTCATTCCGGGCCGCGACTTCCCCGTTTGGCCCATAGCGCACGAAATCCAGCTGGGTGATGTATCCCAGACGGATGCTGAGACCTGTTTGGAAATTGGCGGGCAGTATGACCTGGCTCACGATCTTAAAATCATCCGAGTTTCCAATGACATAGGGAGGAGGACAAACCTCTTTTTCAGCGACAAGGACTGCAAAGTCTAACTCTGTATCGCGATAAACGACACGCAGGGGCATCCGCGAGCCATCATCAAAGACGATGGAGGTTGTCTCCTCTATTTTTACTTTCGGCGGGATGGGGAGGTTCAGCAAGCCATAGGGTGTCTCGACCTGGAAAGAATCAATGGAGGTGACATGTTTTGCAGTCAAAAGGTGCCTGTTGTCCAGGGAAAAGGCCATACCGACGGCCTTTAGTGTGGATTTTTCATCGCCAATATTGAATGTGGTCGATGTCTCTACGCGATATATGCTCTTGACCACGTCACCGAGTACCCGGTGGATGTCTTTCGTGTGTATGTGGGTGTTGTCGTACTCTCCATCGGTGCCACGTCACCGAGTACCCGGTGGATGTCTTTCGTGTGTATGTGGGTGTTGTCGTACTCTCCATCGGTGTCTGAAGGGAGATAATGCGGGGAACACCCGACCAGGGATAACATGAAAAAAAGACAGAGTCGGACCATCCCCATTTTTATGCTGAGATTGCGCTTCGCAGTAACCCGCTTTTTCATTCTTCTCTAATTTCTTTCATTGTCTGATGACAAAATGGTCAAAATACACTAGAATATTTTTTTGAATGAAAAGATGTTCCCTTCATCAGTGGAGCTTATATCACCGGCAAAAGAGGGAAACAACAAATCTTTTTGAGAATAGCAGCGATCGTCAATGGTTTGAGGGCAGGGCATGAGTCGGGCGGCTACCATTTTTCTTATCATTGTTTTTTTGGGCAGTAGTTTTTCCTGCCTGACCCTTGGCAGGGCTGCGACCGGTCTCCCTGAGGAAGAGATTCGCAGTATTGTTCGACAACTCATCGACTCAAAGGGAGCCGTTTATATTGAAGGGATCAAAATCGGAAGAGTAAGAGCGGGTGAACTCAGCCTTGAGATTTTTGCCAACCTGGGAACCTGCTGGGGCAAAGAGGAATTTGCCAGGGTTTTTGCCCTGGAGGCGCTCAGGGCCCTGTTTCTTTCAAGTCTCCCTCTGACACAGGTCACACTCAATGTCCGGGAAAAGGGCGAAACCCTCCTGACAGTCTCTCTTGGCAAGAATCAAGCAGAGGAAATGAACTGGGAAAAGGATAAATCGCCGCTCTCCTTTTATGAGCGATTGCGATCCCGGATGCAGTACACGGATGATCCTGCTGATGCCTGCTGGCTTATTGAAAAAAAATCAGGTGGAAGCCGTTAAAT
>JAFDIX010000962.1 GCA_019307805.1 Deltaproteobacteria bacterium
GGTCATCGTATGGTGAAAATTCTTTATATGAATATGGGAACAATGGTTGGCCACAAATCCCGGGGCCGGGCTCTCCTGACAGCACCACCCACCCCCGGCCTCATGCCTTTCCTCAAACATCCCTATCTTTAAACCGCCGTATTTTGTGGCATACATGGCGTTGACCAGATTTTTGCTTCCCGCTCCCATATATACCAGATCATAGGTTTTATCAGCCATTTTTTGCTTCCTTATACATTTTGTAACTGCTCAGGCGGATAGACTAAAGGTTGAAAATGGCGGCAAATTCACAGGAAATTTCAGTCTTGGGTCTTCATCTCAGCCGCCGGCTTATTAATCCGCTGAATTTGCTGACGCGATTGCGATGTTGGTTCGACCATACCTGGTTGAAACAACAAATCGCCGAAACTTAGAGAAAATTTAATGGCTTGATAAAAACGCCCTTAGTAGTAGCTATATTTTTATCGGGCACATCCTAATTAAAAAATCCTGGGGCAGTTCAATCTTCCTCCAATCACACCCACCCCTGACATGCACAAATGAGTGCCTGAATGGTCTTTCGTTCAGGCACTCATAAACAAACATTTACCAGGGAGCGCCCTTTTCTTCCCAGGTCTTTCTCAGATCGAGATCTTCGGCCAGGACCTTGTAACAATTATAACCCTGCATGCCGTGGGCTCCCGGCATGGGGTGCCAGGCGGCGCCTGATCCGTAAAGACCCTCAAAGGGGGTTTTATGACCGGCAAATTCCGGAATGGGCCGGAACCTCCCCATCTGGGGACCACACATATCAATCACCCCCCAGTTTCCCGCCGGGCCATAATTCTTGGCGAAATTAGCGGTGTAATGAGGATTAACCGGGTTAAACCCGATCACGTTATCCCAGGTCATGTTGGGAGCATATTTTTGCCACAGCTTGATGACCTCCTCCGCGTGGGTTCGTTCATGTTCTTTCCACTCCTGGTCGGTAAGAAGATAATCCGGAAGGAAAAACTGTTCGGTAAGAACATTAAACTCTACCCCGTCGGGAGCAAGCAGGTCATCCCTATTCCAGCCATGGCCGACGGTGGAAAGATGCAGTTTAGTGGGCCTGATCCCAAGCCGTCTTTCCAGGTTGTCCCGCAACATGGTCTCCACATCGGACCGGTCGGTCATGTGAATCAACCCGCTGTTCCAGAGGTCGGGGTTAAATTTTTCAGCCAGATACCGCGGCCTCTCCTTCAGGCACCAGGTGTACCAGGTGATATTGATAAACCAGCTCTCCAGATTATCCACCCTGGTAACGATCTTTTCGCTCAATAAATCCTTGCCGATCATATCGTGCACCAGCTGACCGGGGTTGACTTCCGTGATCACTGCTTTGCGGGCCTCTATTTCAGTGCCGTCCATAAGTCTGATACCCTTGGCCTTGCCGTTTTCAATAATCACATTCTTTACCGGATGCTTGGTGAATATCTTTCCCCCATTCTCGACGATCACCCGTTGGGCCGCATGAGCGAGCTGGTGGGTGCCCCCCACAACATACTGATGGTGAGGATTCGCGAAAACCGTGTTCAAGAGAGCGTGGAAACCCGCACCCCCTTCGGATGTGTTGATCCCGAAAGACTGGTTCGGCCTCTGAAAAGCGATTCTCATCTCCACGCTTTCAAAAAGATCCTTGTAAAGCTGCATGGGAGACATGCGAAGCCATAAGGGGTCCACCTCGGATTTGGGGTCGGCGAGCATCTTGTCCAGCCCGTCCGGCTTATCAAGGGGCTGGGCCGGATTCCACCACCACTCCTTGATGTAGTCGCTCCAGATACCCTGGTATTTCTCCCAAAGCCACAACCAAACTTCAGCGTCTTTCTCGGAAAACCGGGCGATTTCCCTGGCGGTCTGCTCCTGAGTGGGATCAGCATCTTCAAATGCATGGTAAAATGCTAAACAGGAATCATCCTCGGAAAAAATCATGGCATTTCCGGTTTTAGTATGAGAACACCTGGCCCCGTAATCCTCCCACTCGGGGATATCTCTCAATATGGGCTCCCAGTACCAGGTATACATGGCGGTGGAACACATGTTGGCCATGTACCCTCCCACCGGCTCTTCCGTACACCAGCCCCCGCCAAGTTCATGTCGGGCTTCAAATATACCCAGATCCA
>JAFDIX010000236.1 GCA_019307805.1 Deltaproteobacteria bacterium
GCCATGACGAAGAATGCCACACGGTTTGTCGCGCCCCTCACATTCGAAACCCTGTCCGGGAACAGGGTGGTCTGGGATATGTTCCACCAGGCGACGTCTCCCATGGATCACATATCCTGGGGGCAGGAGACGGATCTCATTATCATCGCCCCTGCTACGGCTAATTTCATTGGCAAGATGGCCCACGGTATTTGTGATGATTTTCTTTCCACCATGGTGCTTGCGGCCACGGCCAAGATCCTGATCTGCCCTGCCATGAACAGCAGGATGTTTGAGAATCCCGCAGTGCAGGAGAATATAGAGCGCCTCAGGCAAGGGAACCACTCCCTCATGGCACCCGGCGAAGGGCAACTGGCCTGCGGGTACGAAGGTCCGGGGAGGCTGCCGGAGCCTGAAGATATCCTTGAAGAGGCGACCCGGTTGCTCCAGGATAAGGATTTGGAGGGCATGAAATTTCTTATTACGGCCGGCCCGACAGTGGAACCCATGGACCCCGTAAGGTACATGACAAACAGGTCCAGTGGAAAAATGGGTTTTGCCCTGGCCAGGGCGGCAAGTCGAAGGGGTGCGGATGTGACCCTCGTCAGCGGGCCAACCCCCGTGAAGCCCCCTCACCATGTGAACTTCTGCCCCGTCACAACCACCGAGGAAATGCGGGAGAAGGTCCTCAAACACAGCAAAGAGAGTGATGTGATCATTAAGGCAGCGGCTGTTCTTGACTACAGACCACAGCAAAGGGCTGATCACAAAATTAAAAAACGGGACGGCATTCCAGCCCTTCAACTGGAGCCTACCCCGGATATTCTGGCGGAACTGGGCGCCATGAAGGAGGATTCTTCCTGGGTCCTGGTGGGGTTTGCCGCTGAAACAGACGATCTGCTCCTCAACGCCAGGGAAAAACTGGAGCAAAAGAACCTGGACATGATCGTGGCAAATGACGTGTCCCGGGAGGATGCGGGTTTTGAATCAGAGAACAACCGGGTCAAGATCATCCATCGGGACGGAAAAATAGAGGATATCCCCCTCATGAGTAAAGATGATGTGGCGGATCATGTCCTGAACAGGGTCAAAGACATATGGCAGAAAGCATTCTGAAGGCCGATGAGACGATCAGGGAGGTTTTCGGGCAGATAAAAACCACTCTGAGGGCCCAGGCAGAGATTGGACTGGAAACCCCACCCCTTTCTTCTTCAAGCCTCGAATATATGGGGAGGGGACCGGCCCATCCCCAGAGCCTGGAGGCGCTCCGGGAATATATTGGAGATTGCGAGCGGTGCAAGCTGCACCTCAGCAGAAACCAGCTGGTCTTCGGTGAAGGGGATTCCACGGCCAGACTTGTCTTTGTTGGAGAGGGCCCGGGACGGGATGAGGATCGGGCCGGGAGACCCTTCGTGGGAGAGGCCGGTAAGCTCCTGGACAAAATCATCAGGGCCATGGGACTGACCCGGGGAGAGGTATACATTTGTAACGTGGTGAAGTGCCGGCCCCCAAAAAACCGTGATCCCGAAGGGGATGAGGTGGCCCAGTGCCTCTCCTTCCTGGAGCAGCAGATTCAAATGATCCGTCCCGAGGTTATTTGTTGCCTCGGGAGGGTCGCCTGCCAGGCACTTTTGGCAAGTGACTTCAAGATAAAGTCGGGCCGAGGGAAATGGCATGCCGCCATGGGTATTCCGGTCATGCCGACCTATCACCCGGCCTATCTGCTCCGGTATCCATCGGAAAAACGCCAGGCTTGGGAAGACGTCAAAGAAATCATGAAACAACTGGGATTGGAGGTCAAAAGCGATGATTAGGCATCGTTTGCAAAGGGTCCTTCACGTGGTTTGGATAGCGGGTCTCCTGTTGGCAGTGGGCTCTTTCCTGCAGACCCGGCCGGCAATGGCCGCCAAGGAGGTCATGATTATCGAGATGGAGGGGCCCATAAACCCGGGCACCGCCACGTATGTGGAAAGAGGCCTGAAGAAGGCGGCAGAGGCGGGGGCTGTGCTTGTCGTGCTTCGCATTGATACGCCCGGAGGGCTGGTCACCTCCATGCGGACCATGGTCAAGGCCATCCTCAATTCGCCGGTCCCGGTGGTTGTATATGTGGGGCCGAGGGGAGCCCATGCAGCCTCGGCGGGGGTCATGGTGACGGTGGCAGGGCATGTTGCGGCCATGGCCCCGGGGACCAACATCGGAGCTGCCAGTCCGGTCTCTGCCGGGGGCAAGGACATTCAAAAGACCATGGCGGCCAAGGTCACCAATGACATGGCGGCCTATGCCAGGGGGATTGCCGAAGACAAGGGACGAAACGGCGAGTGGGTGGAGAAGGCCATTCGGGAAAGTGTCTCCATCACCGCTGATGAGGCGGTAGAGATTAACGTGGTGGATTTCGTTGCCAGGGATATAGATGAGCTTCTTCAAATGATCGATGGACGGGAGGTCTCCCTGGCTGCAGGTAAGGTCACCCTGGAGACAGAAGGATTAAGCAAGGTCTATTTTCGTCCCGGGTTTCGGGACAAGGTCCTGAAGACCATAAGCGACCCGAACATCGCCTATATCCTGATGCTCATCGGACTTGCCGGTCTCTATTTTGAGTTCTCCAATCCGGGGGCGATGATTCCGGGGGTTTTGGGGGCCATTTCCCTGATCCTGGCCTTTTATTCCTTTCAGACCCTTCCGGTCAATTATGCCGGACTTTTGCTCATTGCCCTGGCAGTGGTGTTTTTTATCCTGGAGACCCAGGTCCCAAGCTATGGTGTCCTCTCACTGGGTGGTCTTGTTTCCCTTACCCTGGGGTCCCTCATGCTCTTTGATGAGGTCGGCGTGTCCCTGAGGGTGATGCTGCCGACCCTCCTGCTGGTGGGAGGATTCTTCTTCGTTGTGGCGAGCCTTGCATTCAGGTCCTTTCGGGCGAAACCCAGAGGGGGGGAGGACGGTCTCGTGGGTGAGGTGGGTGTTGTGGAAGAGCGAATCGATCCGGAAGGGTTTGTTTTTGTGCACGGCGAGTACTGGAAGGCCAGGGCCGGGGAACGCCTTGAGCCGGGAGACCGGGTGCAGGTAGAAGGGGTCAAGGGGTTGCTCCTTCAAGTCAAAAAGAACACAGACAATGAATAGGTTGCCATACCCTGTAGTATCAGCCTGCAGCATGAATCGGTCGCTGCAGAAAATCGTTCAGTTAAAAGAAGGGAGACAGATATGGGTTACATCGCAATAGCAGTTCTGGTCGTACTCTTTCTGGGAGCCGCCATTAAGGTACTGAAGGAGTATGAACGGGGGGTTATCTTTCGTCTCGGTCGGGTTATCAAGACCAAGGGACCGGGTTTAATCATCCTCATTCCTGTCATCGATAAGATGGTGAAGGTGAGCCTTCGCCTTGTGGCCATGGATGTGCCGTCCCAGGACGTTATCACACGGGACAATGTTTCAGTGAAGGTGAATGCGGTGGTCTATTTCCGCGTCATGGAGCCGAGGAACGCGACCATCGAGGTGGAGAATTTTCTTTTCGCCACTTCCCAGCTGGCCCAGACCACGCTGCGAAGCGTGTGCGGGCAGGTTGAACTGGACGAACTCCTGTCCGAGAGGGAAAAAATCAATACCCAGCTGCAGAGCATCCTTGACAAACACACCGATCCCTGGGGCATCAAAGTGACCAATGTTGAGGTCAAACACATCGACCTCCCCCAGGAGATGCAGCGGGCCATGGCCAAACAGGCGGAGGCGGAAAGGGAGAGACGGGCCAAGGTCATCAATGCGGAAGGTGAGTACCAGGCGGCCGATAAGCTGGTGGAAGCGGCCGGCATCATCAGCAAGCACCCCGAAGCCCTGCAGTTGAGGTACCTCCAGACCCTGCGGGAGGTTTCGGCAGAGAGCAATTCTACGACCCTTTTCCCCATTCCCATCGACCTCTTTACGCCCTTTATAAAGAAAGGAAGGGAATAGGTCAAAACAGCGGGGAAGGCCGGGGTACGGCATCTTAAGGTTCAGTCTTTTCCCTAACCCTGAACGTTGAACCCTGAACCCTGGCCGCCTACGGCGCCGCCAAAGGCGGGTAAACCTGTGAACGGTTATAAATAACTGAAGGAGAGGTTTTATGGCAGAAGAGATCAAAAATGAGGAGACCCGGGAAGCCACAGAGGAAAGTGAAGAAGTTCATGAGGAAAAACAGGAGGCCGTGGCCGAGGAGAAGCCCCTGGATAAGATGACGGTCAAGGAACTGCGCGAGATCGGCAAGGAGATCCCTGACCTTAGCGGCGTTACTGCAATGAAGAAGGACGAACTCCTGGCGGCCATCAAGAAGGCCCGGGGGATCGAAGAGGAAGCGCCTCCTGCAAAGGAAAAGAAAGTCAAGGCCGCCAAAGGGAAAGTCGATGCCAAGGCCCTGAAAGGGAAAATTATCCAACTCAAAGAAGAAAGGGCCAAGGCCCGCCAGGATAAAAACAAGGCCCAGGTGGATGTTCTGCGAAGACGGATCAACCGGCTCAAGAAACGAACCCGAAAGATCGCCTAGTGTGATACCGGATTTTCCTGGGAAGCAGGCCCGCAGGATCGGTCATCCTGGGCCTGCTTTTGTTTGGCATCCAAAAAGGATTCCCCCGCATGATGGACCGGCATGACATAATCCAGGATACTTCCCTTGAGACCGTGGCCGTCATCCCTGCGGCAGGGGCCGGATTGCGCATGGGGGGCGATAGGGCCAAGCAGTTCCTGGACCTGGATGGAAGGCCCCTTCTGGCAGTGACCCTCCAGCAGTTCCAGCAATGCGCAGCGATTCGAAGGATCATCCTGGTGGTCCCTGAGGCAGAGGTGGATCCCTGCAGGGAAGAGATCGTCGGGAAATACGGGTTCACCAAAGTGGAGCAGGTCCTTGCAGGTGGACCGAGGCGCCAGGATTCGGTAAGGATCGGGATCGAAGCTTCGAAAGGAAAGGATGGACTGGTTCTGATCCATGACGGCGTGCGCCCCATGATTGAGCCGGATTTGATTGAGCGGGTCGTGGCGGCTGCTAAAACCCACCGTGCGGTCATAACCGCCCTGCCTGCCAAAGAGACGGTGAAGGAAGTGGATGACAGGGGCATCATCAGGGAGACCCGTGACCGGAATCGAATATGGCTGGCACAGACACCCCAGGTCTTTCGGTATGCAGATATTCTTTCAGCCCACCAAAAGGCCGCCCGTGAAGGATGGGAGGATGCCACGGATGATGCCTTTTTGCTGGAACAAATGGGGATCTCTGTAAAGATTATCGAAGGGTCGGAGGACAACATCAAGGTGACCACCCCCCATGACCTGGAACTTGCCCGGGCCCTATCCAGGATAAGGTCGGCAAAACAGACACCACATTAGTACTTCGTGTCGTAAATTGATTCTGGCAGACCCATGTACGAACCAACAGGTGTGCAACGATGATTCTGAAAATCGGTACGCGCGGAAGTAAACTGGCATTGACACAGAGCGGGTGGGTCAAAGAGCAGGTGGAGGCCAGGCACCGGGATGTGGAAGTGGTATTGGTCCGGATAAAAACCAAGGG
>JAFDIX010000963.1 GCA_019307805.1 Deltaproteobacteria bacterium
AGACCGTTCCGGCCCAGGTCGCCCAGTCCGGCCTGTATCGCCATAGGTATGGACAAGGCAATATCATTGGTAGTGCAGTCAATCGCCTTGAAACCCATATTCCGGATAAACGCGGAAAGGTAATGGTTTGTGATGGCCATCCTGCTGTAACCCATGCTGGTGGCGGCATTGGAAAATAGCGAAGGATAATAGGATATCAGGTTGTAGTCCTGCTCAAAACACATGACCACAGCCCACTTGAACTCCTCCGAGATCTCCTGTGGTGTGGAATCCTCTTTCTCGAGCTCATCCTCGCCTTTGCCTGAATAGGGAACACCGTCATAGGTATGTGAATATACCCATCGCCTGTCCAGTTTACAGATACCAACCATGTCGGCGCCGAACCATATGGCGGCCTTCTTAATCTTTTCAGTAAGAGAACCTGTATCACTGTCGTGGATACTTACTCCTTCGGGAGGACCGGCAGGCACCATTGTCGTACGCGGATTTGCCGCTGACATAGCCTGCATGAACGCCCGGGTCGCCTTGCCGGGATTCGGCTTTGAGGTATTGAACAAGCCCATCATTGTCCCGCGCCGACTGGCCCAATTGAGCGCCCACTCTTCCAGGCGGGAGCCGGGCTCATCCTTGACATTACCTGAAATGGCCCAACTGTTCACCGCATCGTGTATCTGCGGATCCCAGGCCGGTCTGTTAAACATTGTATACTTTTGATCCAATCTCTTTACTTCCTCTACAATATACTTCTCTTCCCATTCACTTGGCATAAGTTTCTTCATGACGGCCCTCTGATTTTTTTAAGGATCTTTTCAGCCTTCTGTCTCCATAATGATTCAAACCGCGTGGCATGCTACAAGATGATCTGGTCCTTCTTCTATGAATTCGGGTTCCTTTTCTTCACACAAATCCTTTCTAAAAGAACACCTTGGATGAAACCGGCATCCTGAGGGAGGATTGACAGGAGAAGGGACCTCTCCCGTGAGGGGGATCTGATCAATCCTTCCATCCGGATCCGGCGTGGGGCAGAGGGAAAGGAGGGCCTTGGTATAGGGGTGTCTCGGGTTTTCAAAGAGCTCCGCTCGACTCGTCATCTCCACAATCTTCCCCAGATACATGACCGCGATCCGGTCACACATAAATCTCGCTGCAGCCAGGTTATGAGTGATGAAAAGGAAGGAAATCTTCATGCTTTCCCGCAGGGATATCATCAGGTTGAGTATCTGGGCCTGAATTGACATATCCAGGGCGCTGGATGGTTCATCGGCCACAATAAATCGTGGGCTTACAATAAGCGCCCTTGCAATGGCAATCCTTTGCCTCTGTCCACCGGAAAACTCGTGCGGGAATCTTTTCAGATGGTGCTGTTCCAGGCCCACATTCTCCAGGGTCTTGACACACCACTCCTTTCTGTCCTCGATATACTTGACCCCATGAGAATAGAGAATCTGATCCAGCATTCTTCCTACAGTCATTCGGGGGTTTAGAGATGAATAGGGGTCCTGGAAGATAATCTGCATATGGCTTCTCATCTTCTTTAGTTCTCTTTGCGATAGACCGCACAGGTCTTTATTGTCAAAAAAGATGGTCCCGGAAGTTGGTTCAATGAGTCTCAAGATTGTTCTACCGAGAGTTGTCTTGCCGCAGCCGCTTTCTCCTACAATTCCCAGTACCTCTCCTGCATCCAGATGAAAACTGATTCCATCAACAGCCCTTAGAATCTTGCTGGCCTGAAAGCCCTTCTTAATGAAGAAATACTTCCTTAAGTCCGTGATCTCCAGTAAATGATGATTTTGATCCATCTTCCGCAACCTCTTTTTCAATAAGAGGCGGGACCTCTTCACGGCACTTATCTTCAGCTATCTGACATCTGGGATGAAACTTGCAGCCAGATGGGAGCTTGGCCAGATTGGGGACCTGGCCGGGAATCACATTGAGGTTTTCCACATCGATGTCGAGTCTGGGCGTAGAACCGATAAGGGCCCTGGTATAAGGGTGCCCGGGATTTTTCAGGATGGTGCGAATGTCGGAGTACTCAACGATGTTTCCCGCATACATGACAGCCGCGTAAGTACAGACCCAGCTAAGCACTCCCAGATCATGTGTGATAAAAAGAAGCGAGGTCCCCATCTCCTCCCTCAATTCATTCAGGAGTTTGATAATCTGCGCCTGCGTGGAAACATCAAGGGCAGTTGTAGGTTCATCACATATGAGGAGAGAAGGCTCGCATGATATGGCCATGGCAATCATGACACGCTGGAGCATCCCTCCTGAAAGCTCGTGGGGATACTGGGAAAGGATACGCCGAGGGTCCGAGATCTGGACTGCCTTGAGGATATCCATGGCCTTTTCCGTGACCATAGTAAATGAGGGGTTCATCGAAGTAGAAGGCTCCTGAAAGATCATGGCGATCTCTTTGCCACGGATAGCCCGCATCTCCTTTTCCGTGTATCTCAAAAGGTCCTCTCCTTGAAAATGGACCTCTCCTCCTACGATTTTGCCAGGTGGGTCCGGCACCAGTCTCAATATGGAGAATGCCGTCATTGACTTCCCGCACCCCGATTCACCAACCAGACCAAGGCTTTCCCCCTTGTCAATGCTCAGGCTGACGTTGTCCACCGCCTTGACCACACTCCCCTCGGTCAAGAAATGGGTCTGTACATCTTTTAACTTCAGTGTTTCGGTTCCCTTCACTTTTGTATGCCCCGGTTCATGTTTTGAGTTTCGGATCCCAGGCGTCTCTGAGACCGTCTCCAAATACATTGAATGCAAAGACGATAAGCATGATCATGAGGCCCGGGAAAAGCGAGTAATATGGGAATGACCTCAGGTATGCCTGTCCCTCGCTGATCATCAACCCCCATGAAGAGGCGGGCGGCTGCATACCAAGGCCCAGAAAACTCAAAATGGATTCCATCATTATGGCGCCTGCAACCCCGAGACTTGCAACAACGATGACCGGTCCAAGCACATTAGGGAGGATCTGTGTGAAAATGATCTTGAGATGGCCGATTCCGGTAGCCCTGGCCGCAAGGATATAGTCCTTCTCCTTTATGGAAAGCACCGTCCCCCTTACTATTCTGGCATACCTGGGTATGGCCACCAGCCCGATGGCCAGAATTACCGCCGAGACGCTTGCTCCCCGAACGGCCACAAAGGCGAGGGCCAGAAGCACCGGGGGAAATGCCCACACGATATCAAGTATGCGCATGATGACCATGTCGGTCTTTTTCCCAAAATACCCTGCAAACAACCCGCACGTGCCCCCAAGAAGTGCGGCTATACAGACAGCCCCCACACCAACTATGAATGAGATCCTGGTCCCGTAAATAATCCTGCTCAGAATATCCCTGCCAAAATGGTCTGTACCCATGGGATGATTCCACGAGGGCGGGGAAAGTGTGTCCCCAAAATCCATATCATTCACGTCTTTGGGAGACACAAAGGGTGCGAAGATAGCTACCAGTGCAAGGAGGAATACAATTATCGCCCCAACAACGGCCAGCCTGTGCTTTATAAATCTCCTAAGAAATTCCATGACTTCTACCCCTATGATGTTTTAGTATCGTAACTGATCCGAGGGTCAAAAAAGGCATAGGATATGTCCACTATCAGGTTGAGAACAATAAAGATGACAGCCACCAAAAGGACCACTCCCATCACGACCGGATAATCCCTCTGCATGATGCCGTCATAGGCAAGACCGCCTATCCCCGGCCATCGAAACACCCCAAGGTTGGTGACCACCGGTATCATTGCGTTCCTGAGGGCATGCTTCAGAATGATCCGGACCTCACCAAAACCCTTTGAACGGGCTGCCGTAATATAGTTCTCTCTGAGCACTTCAAGCATACAGGACCTTGTCAGTCTGGCCGTCATAGCCATGAAGGGGGTTGAAAGACAGAATGCCGGCAGGATTAAGTGCACCAGATCCGGCGGGTCACCTCGACCCCCGGCAGGGAACAGGTCCAGAAAGAGACTGAGCAGGAGTATCATCATAAGTCCCAGCCAGAATATGGGGATGGATATGCCCAGCTGCGCCCCCATCATGGCAGTGTAGTCGACCTTGCTGTTCTGCTTCAACGCCGATATAATTCC
>JAFDIX010000237.1 GCA_019307805.1 Deltaproteobacteria bacterium
TTTTGGAGCGTTGGCTTGAGCAGGTGGGAGAATACCTGGATGTACTATGCTTCTATGACGATATAGCAATGCAAACGGGCCCTATGGTTTCTCTGGATCATTATCGCAAATGGATTCTTCCCTATGAGAAACAATTGGTAGATGTGGCAAAAAAAATGACCAGGGCCAAACTCAGTATTCATTGTTGCGGGTCTTGCTACGATCTCTTGCCCGGATTTCTGGAGGTGGGATATGAAATCCTAAACCCAGTGCAGACACGGGCGAAGAATATGGAAGCCTGGCGATTAAAACGGGATTACGGTGACCGGTTCACCTTTTACGGAGGTGTGGATATACAGCGTCTATTGCCATTTGGAACAGAAGAGGACATACGACGGGGAGTTAAAGACTTAATCAGGTCATTGGCTCCAGGAGGTGGCTTTCTTTTTGCCACCAGTCACAACATTGAACCGGATACGCCTCCCAAGAACATCGTTGCGATGTTTGATGCAGCCCATGAATTTGGACGATATCCAATTGATTTTGACTAGATTCGCAATGCATTCGGAAACGGGAAAGTAATTGTAAAGCTGTTATACGTTCGCCAGGGCGTATTGCCGCTTCACCTTCATTAGAATTTACGAGTAGCAGAAAGGAAGATCTCAAGACATGATTCTGAGAAAATCGCAGGATGTGGAAACCATGGACGTTGGAAAGGCATTCGGCTTTCCGGAAGGCGTGCAATTGATTCAGTGGATCATCAGCAACGAGGTGGGAGATGAAAGATACCACCACAGCTATGCGGTGAGGAAATACACGATTAAACCAGGGGTGGACTTGGAGAAAATGCCTTTTCACAACCATGAGTATGTGCAGTCTCCATACATTCTTTCCGGCAGAATGATTTTTGAAAACAATCAGGGTGAGAAAGTGGAAGTGGGGCCGGGAGATACAGTGTTTTTCTATGAAAATGAACCCCACAGAGGAACGGTTTTGGGAAATGAGACGGTGGAATTACTTTGTATCATCGACTGCCCCGGCAACGGAGAAAACTGTGTTCCGGAGTACCCTAAGAACATCGCAAAATGATAAACATGAACTATCAAACGCCCTTGAATCGTCAGTTCACCCTTTTACATGACTTTTGTACCGTGTCGATGCGTGTGTATGGGGGGCCGAAGTCTGAAAAGACCAAACCGAAGGACAGTTAAACGTTCGCACGTTTAGCAGTTAATCAGAAAGGAGGTGTTCTGGAAAGCGAGTGAATCCGAAGGTGGAGTTTTGGGGTTGTGTGGTGGTCAGTCTTAAGGTAACCCCATCTGGATCATTAACAACATTCATAACAGGAGGTCATCCAAATGAAAAAATTATTAGGCGGAATACTGGTCGTTTTCCTCATCATTGCTTTTTGTGGGATTGCTAACGCTTGGGAGCCAAATCCAAAAGGCTACCAGGGAGCGCCTCGCCCTTTCTTGTGGTCCCCTGCGATCAACAAGATGGTGGATTGCGCAAAGTTTAAAAAGAAACCCCCTTACACCATCGGATTCTGTAACACCTCAATTTCCAATATATGGCGTGTAGCGCTTCTCCATGAGATACAATATTATGCCTCACTCCATAAGGATTTGATCAAAAAACTCATTATTACGGACGCCAACGATGATCCCAGCAAGCAGATCGCAGACATGCAGAATTTAATTCAACGTGGCGTGGATATTCTGCTTGTGAGTGCCGGTCAATCTGCAGCAATGGATCCCGTCGTCACTCGGGCCATGAAAAAAGGAATTCCTGTGGTGATGGTGGACAGGCGCGTAACATCTGACAATTTCGTCAGCTTTGTGTATGCTTCAGACCTGACCATCGGCCGCTGGACGGCCCAGTGGATTGTAGAACAGTTGAATTATAAAGGAAACGTGGTCATGCTTGCCGGTTTGGCCGGCGCCAGCCCTGCTGAAGAGCGCATTCGAGGGGCCAAAGAGGTGTACATGCAATACCCGGGCATAAAGATTCTTGATCTTCAATACTCCGACTGGTCCCCGGCCAAGGGCAAGAAGATCACTGCGGCATGGATACAAAAGTACGGAAAAAAGATCGACGCGGTCAATTCCCTTCATGGGTTGCAGGGATGGGGCGCCATAGAAGCCTATATTGAGGCGGGATGGGACCCCAAAGACATTCCCCTTCAGACAGGAGCGGATCTGAACGGGCAACTGAAGCTTTGTCATAAGTATAAGGTTCCCGTCATGCTCATCCATTTCCCACCTATAATGGGTGGCGCGGCCCTGGAAACCTGCCTGAATGTATTGCAGGGAAAGACGGTTCCGTGGATGAAGCAGGTACGCAACAATCTCATCGTAACCAAAGGCTATGAAACCAAATCTGTGAGAGCGGATAAATATGTTTTCCAGGAAGTAAAGATGGATCGCCCGGGAGATTTGATTCTCTCCGTTGATTTTCCCTTTGAGTATGATGCTCACAACTTCAAGGTTGACTACCCGCAATAGAAGCAGGATACATAATATCCTTTAACAGCTTTACCCCGGCCCAACCGAATGGGCCGGGGTAAAGCAAATAGAAAAACCATGGGAGAAAGCCCATGGTCCTTTTTGTTCTTCGTCATCTACCCGATATTCAGGTCTATCATCATGCAAGAGTTCGTGCTTGAAGTGAAATCCGTTACAAAGCGTTTTCCCGGTGTCATAGCCCTTCAGAATATAGATTTTAACAACCGGAAGGGTGAGATCCACGCCCTGGTGGGAGAAAATGGGGCCGGCAAATCAACCCTCATCAAGGTCATCGCCGGTGTCTACAGGCCGGACGGAGGAGAAATCTCCTTTAACGGCGAAAAAGTTGTCTGGGAATCGCCCCATCAAAGCAGAGAAGCAGGGATCAGTGTCATCTACCAGGAATTCAACCTGTTCCCCGAACTCAGCGTCGCAGAAAATATCTTCATGGGAAACGAACCCCGGAAGCGTTTCAGGCTGCTTGACTTCGAGAAGATGAAACAGGAATCCAAGGAAATCCTGGATAAATTCGGCATCTATATCGATCCCTCAAGGAAGATCAAAGAGCTTTCAGTCGCTGAACAGCAGATGGTGGAAATCGCTAAAGGCATGTGCAACAAAACCCGGTTGTTCATTCTTGATGAACCCACCGCCAGTATTTCAGACCGCGAGGCTCATGCCCTGTTTGAGCGGCTCAAAATGCTGAAAGCCGATGGGGTATCTATCATCTACATTTCCCATCGGCTTGGAGAAATTTTCCAGATTGCGGACCGGGTTACCGTGCTGAAAGATGGTCGCTTGGTCAACACCCTTCCGGTCCAAGAGATCGATCGCGATACACTGGTTTCCATGATGGTTGGAAGAGACTTGGCAGACATTTACCCCAGGAAATCAACGAAAAGGGGAAAAGAAGCCCTTTCTGTAAATGATTTGACCATGGGGAAAACAGTGAAAGGGGTGAATTTTTCCCTTCACGAAGGAGAGGTCCTGGGTTTAGCGGGCCTGGTGGGGAGCGGCAGAACGGAACTTGCCCACGGCATATTTGGGAGCATCCCCATTGGTAGCGGTTCCTATTCAATAGGAGACCGGCTATTTCAAGCCACGACTCCCAAAGAATCCATAAATTATGGCATCGGTTTTCTTACAGAAGACAGGAAGAACGAAGGCCTTGTGTTAGGACAGAGCATTCTGGCCAACATCACCATGCCGACCCTGTCTGAATTCGTAAGAAAGGGTTTTATTGATTTTCACTCCGAGAGAAATACATGCGAAGAAGAGGTTGACAAATTCGGTATATCCACCAGAAACGTCGACGCAAGAGTGAACAACCTTTCCGGCGGAAATCAACAAAAGGTATTATTCAGTCGCTGGTCCCGAACCTGCAAAGGCATATTGATCCTCGATGAGCCCACCAGGGGAGTTGATGTGGGGGCCAAAGTAGAGATCTATAAAATTGTGAGGGCCTTAGCCAACGATGGAGTTGCCATATTATTGATCAGTTCCGAACTCCCAGAGATTGTTGGGATGTGTGATCGAGTCCTCGTCATGCGGGAAGGATGGATTACGGGTGAATTGGAAGGAAATGACATCAGAGAAGAGAGCCTAATGCACCTGGCCACTTTGAGTCGAACCGAATAAGCATAACTTTTTTTTGTTCTTGAATTCAAAGAGAACATGGCCTTTTTTCAACTGTGAAACTGGGACGTTGCCTGAATATCAGTGAAGGCACATCCCTTACAGGAAAACCTCAATGAAACACATACTGAAAGGCATCCACCATAGGATAGAACCCTCCCTCGGGATCGTATCCGGACTGGTTGTCCTCCTGGTTATCGCGGGTTGTTTCATCAGTGACCGCTTCGGCGCCGTCCAGAATTTTAAAAATATTCTGGAAAACTCTGTCTCTTTGGGGCTCGCAAGCTTGGGCCAGACCCTGGTTCTCCTGACGGGGGGCATTGATCTTTCCATCGGAGGTGTCATCAATCTGACATCTTGTTTAACTTCCGGGATTATTAATGGAAACAGCAACCTTATGGCCCCTGTGATTGTAGGTGTATTGCTGTTGGGGATACTCGTTGGTGTCTCAAATGGCGCCCTGACCGTTTGGCTCGGGGTGCACCCGTTGATAGTGACTTTGGGTATGTCCATGGTCTTACAAGGGATCACTTTAATGTATACCCTGGCGCCACCTGGGGCCATGCCTCTGTCGTTTGATTTTGTGGCATACGGAAGGGTTTTTGGTATCCCTTTTGCTCCTGTGGTCATGGTTTTTATTTATCTCGCAGTGGGGATCTTTCTAAGAAGAACCAGTTTGGGTCGGCATATATACGCCGTTGGAGGCAACGCCGAAGCCGCAAGGCTTTCGGGCATCAGAAAAAACAGGGTAGTCATTTTTGTTTATGGGGCTTGCGGGTTTTTCGCCGCATTGACCGGTGTATATCTGGTCAGCCGCATGGGGATAGGGGATCCTCGCATTGGCGAATATTACATGCTTTCCTCAATCACCCCAGTCGTTGTGGGCGGGACAATCCTGGCGGGAGGAAAAGGCGGAGTTCTCGGTACTCTCATAGGTGTTTACCTCATTATTCTAATCAGAAACCTCTTGAATTTTATGGACATCACCTCCTTCTATCAATGGATCATAGAAGGAGTGATCATTATTGTTGCTGTATCATTTTATGTTGAGAGGCGAAAGCTATGAGCGATACCAGTGTCTCCATTAATGAAGGACGTTTCTCAGGGATCCATCGTGCCATCCCTTTTTTTCAGAAATACGGGCTTTATATTTTTCTGGTCTTCCTCCTGACCATTGCAGTGGCGGTCTCTCCTCCATTTATATCCCTACGCAACATTCAAAACCTGCTGACCGAGGGTGCACCCTTGGGTATGGCGGCTTTGGGGCAGACTTTTGTCATACTTACAGCCGGACTGGACCTTTCCGTTGGCTCCCTCATGTCCACGGTTGCAGTCATTGCCACAAGCATAAAACCGGACGATGCGGTTTCTCCCTTCCTGGCCACCCTTGCTACCATGATCGTACTTCAAGGGGTTCGATTTGCCTACACGAAAGGGGCACCACTTTCGGGGCATTTACCTCCCGGCTTTAGGGTACTTGGCGCTGGAAGCCTCATGTCCATTCCGATTAACTTGATCGCGTTGGCAATTCTTATCGCCATTTTTGCCATTTTGCTTTACCGTTCGTCATATGGAAGAAAGCTTTATCTTGTAGGCGGAAATCCCCGCGCCGCGTTCTTATCAGGAATCCATTCGGATCACATTATTATAGCCGCTTACATGATCTGCTCGATACTTGCAAGCATTGCCGGCCTTTTCCTGGTTGGCTATGTGGGGAGTGTGGATAACTGGGTTGGCAGGGGTTATGAACTGGATTCCATTGCTGCGGTTATGATGGGGGGCGCATCCTTTCAGGGAGGGAAAGGTGGCATATTTGGCTCTCTTGCCGGAGTACTGGTGCTGATCGTGATTTACAATCTGGTCCTGCTTCTGGGATTTCCCATTCAAGCCCAGTTGGTAGTGAAAGGATTGGTCATTATTCTTGCTGCTTCTTTCTATTTGACTCACAACTATTAGTATTAAGAGATCGGGTTCTTTTCTAGGGCTCGGTCCATGCCTATAGAAGCTGAGATAAATAGAGTACGTGAGAGAGGGGTTCCCAATAGAGATCGATTTTCCGAAAAATACTATTAGAAAGGAGGCTTGGTAAGGAGAAGGTTTTGCTCTCGGAAAAATGGACGTTAACTATTAGAGGAAGGAGGATTGGTTTATGAAAGATTTGGGTTATTTTGCTCCAACAGACGTTGGAGAAGCCTTGAAGTTTCTCGCCGAATATGGCGAAAAGGCGACCGTTTTAGCTGGAGGCACCGACCTGGTACCCAGGATCAACTATTATGAATTGCGCCCGAAAAACCTCATGGATATCGGAGGGCTGGGACTGGACTTCATTGAAGATGAGGGCCCAAAGGTCATAGTGGGGGCAACCACCACTTGGAACCAGATTGCAGAAAGCACAATTTTGCTGGACAAAATGGGCGTTATCACGGGTGCGGCAAAACAAGGAGGTTGTGTGGCCATAAGAAACGCCGGGACCGTCGGCGGAAATTTGGTCAATGCCTCTCCGGCTGCTGACTTGACCGCCGTTTTATTAGCCCTTGATGCAGAGCTTTTCTTGAAGAGTTCGGATTCGGAACGAACGGTTCCCATTCAGGATTTTTTTACTGGGCCCGGGGAGACTGTTAGGAAAGCGAATGAATTGCTTGCTGAAATCCACATACCCGTTCCGGCCGGGCAGACTTCATTTTTTAAACTGGGTCGTCGCAAGGCTTTGACGCTCTCGGTAGCTAACACAAGTGTCCACCTCATCATGGACGGCAAGCAATGCAAGAATGCCAGGATTTCCCTGGGGGCAATGGCACCCACACCCCTTCGTTGTCTAAAGGCGGAAGCGTTTATTCAGGGAAGGGACGTGGACGGAAAGGTGATTTCAGATTGCGCTTCGGAGGCCGTAGCCGAGAGCAACCCTATTGACGATCAGCGTGCCACGGCATGGTACCGCCAAAAGGCTGCGAAAGCCTTGGTGGCGCGTGCCCTCGCTCAGGCCGCCGGCGTTGAAAATTAGTCAAGGAGGTATAAAGACCATGAAACAGATATTAGAATTCACTTTGAACGGCTCGCTTGTGGAAGTACTGGTGAAGCCGTCTGACACCCTCTTGGATGTCCTCCGTGAGCAATTGGGCGTTACAGGACCCAAACGCGGGTGCGACTCAGGGGATTGTGGCACATGCACGGTTCTGATCAACGGAAAACCCCTGCGATCCTGCCTGACTATCGCGTTGGCCGCAGCAGGTAAAGAAGTGGTTACCATAGAGGGCGTGGAAAAAAATGGAGAACTGGATCCTTTGCAGAAGGCCTTTCACGAACACGGCGCTTCCCAGTGTGGTTTTTGCACCTCCGGGATGATCGTTACAGCCAAAGCCTTGTTGGAGAAAAGCCCCAATCCTTCACGGGATGAAATTGTGGAATACATGTCAGGAAATCTTTGCCGCTGTGGGACCTATGTGGAAGTTATTGAAGCCATTCAATCGGTCGCCAGCGATGAGGGAAAGGAGTAAATGCCATGACGGAATATGTGGGGAAGTCCATGCCACGATACAATGGGCTGGGGCAAGTGAACGGTACGGCCATATTTGTTGATGACGTACAAATCCCGGGCATGCTTTACGCAAAGCTCCTGCGCAGTCCGGTGAGCAGGGGAACGATCAAAAACCTTGATCTCAGTGCTGTTGAAAAAATACCCGGGGTCGTAGGTGTTGTAACAGCCGACGATATCCCCGGGCAGAATCTGTGCGGCACCTATGGGGATCAGGCGGTACTGAATCCCAAAGACATTCGGTACAAAGGAGAGCCCATCGCGGCCGTGGTGGCAACGGATGAGGATACGGCCGTGGGTGCCCTTTCAGAAGCGAAGCTGGATATCGAAGAGCTCACGCCTGTCTTCGATATGTTTGAGGCCATGAAATCCGATGCGCCCATTGTGCGGCCCGGGACACCCAGTAACCTTTTTGAGTATATGCCCGGCGTAACGACCCGCGTCATCAAGATTGGGGACATAGAAGCCGGATTTAAGGAAGCGGATCACATCATTGAAGGGAGATACAAAGAAGGCGTTCAAGATCACTGTTCCATGGAGCCCCAGGTCTCAGTTGCCAACATCGATGATTCGGGTCGTCTGGTGATCAACACCCACAGCCAGTGCGTAAACCTGCAACTGGGAATGTTGTGCGGCATTTTCAACCTCCCTCAAAGCAAAATCAACTATATGGGGGGACGAACCGGTGGTGGATTTGGCGGGAAAAACGAAATCAACTGTGATCACATCGCCGGGCTCGCAGCGTTGAAATTTCGCAAACCGGTCAAATTCCGACTCACGAGGCAGGAGGATTTGCTCTATACCGGAAAAAGAGGGGCATGGGTCTTTGACTACAAGACTGGGGTAAAGAACGATGGCCGCATCGTTGCCTCCCATATCAAGGAATACCACGACAGCGGTGCCTATTGCGGGTTTTCCCCCTACGCAACGGAAAAGTGTGCCATGTTTGCTTCGGGCCCCTTCAATGTTCCCAACATTCGTGTTGAGGGCCAGACCATATTCACAAACAAACCGGTGGGTATCTCCATGCGGGGGTTCGCCATCATTAACGGCCAGATTCCTGCCGATGTTCAGATGAGTCGAATTGCTGAAAAACTGGGCATGGATCAGTGGGAAATCCGGTTCATAAATGCCTTTAGAGATGGTGATATTGGCGCCTCACAATATGTGGTTCAGGCAGCCGGGGCCATAGAGGCGATGAAAAAGTGCGCTGAAGTCGCAGGAATTCAGTTGCCTGAAAAACTCCTGCAAATGAGTTCAAGGAGGAGGTAAACTCATGAAAAAGAGAGGTAACGGCATTTCGTTGGTCTTGCATCCTACGGGCAACAAAGGAGCAGGGGATCCGAGTCAGGCGGCAATTCAGCTGAAGCCTGATGGTACATTCACCCTTATTATCGGGTCGGTGGATCTAGGGCAGGGCTCCACCACCATTCTGCAGCAGTTTGCCGCTGACGAATTGGATGTCCCCATTGATTCCATCAGCGTGAACAACGCAGCAGGAAATATTGCGCCAGTATGTACAGGCAGTTTTGCCAGCCGAGTCACCTTGATTGCGCCCCATGCCGTCCGTATTGCTGCGGAAGACCTGAAAAAACAGGTCTGCCTTTGGGCTGCGGAACAATTTGAAGTGGATGTGGCGAATGTAGTTTTCGCCGAAAACAAGGTCTCGGTGAAGGACGATTCTGAAAAGGTAATGAGCATGGCAGAGGTGGGGGAAGGTGTTCTCGGCAGTGCCAATTATATAATTGGCACCGGCGCGTGGTTCGCCGCCCCTTTTACGGACCATGATCCCGAAACAGGAAAAATGGAATCTGTGGCCGCCATCTCGTTTGGCGCGTGCGTGGTAGAGGTGGAGGTAGACACCGAGACGGGCGTGGTGGATATTCACAAGGCCATCCAAGTCTGGGAGGTTGGAAAAGCGGTGAACCCCATGATGTGTAAAATGCAGATCCACGGCGGGTTGTCGATAGGGCTGGGTTATACCTTCATGGAAAACGCCATGCCCTATTATCCAGGAATTGATCACTCTCCGGGCAGCCTGGCGGACTATCAGATTCCTACTTTTGCCGACTACCCTGAAGACACCACATGCGCCCTGGCAGAGGTCCCGCATCCTGTGGGTCTGAAGGGGGCCAAGGGTTTTTCAGAAGGCTCATCTTCGGCACCCATATCAGCTATCATTACCGCCATCCATGATGCAACAGGCGTATGGATTCTCGAGATCCCCATCACCCCGGAGGTAGTCTTAAGGGCACTGGAAGGAAAGGAAAAAGCGGGTTGATCTCATGTGGTGTCATAATAAGTAAACGTGGCCAAAGCTGGGACCGAATGTTGCTCCCGGCTTTGGCAGAAAAATAATGTGGCCCCACAGTGAAA